>NZ_JBFSUV010000019.1:0-80930 GCF_041467515.1 Vibrio sp. 10N.247.311.12 | reverse complement strand
ACTGAGCCCGTAGAGGACTTTCACCTCCTAGATCAACGCCATGCTCGGCGCACAACAAAAACGCCTCAAGCAATGCTTGAGGCGTTTTTTTATAAGTTAAACTATCCCTGACCTAACCTTTCGAAAGGTTAGGGTCTAGTGGGCTGACGTAACCAGACGGTTTAAGAGCCAACACATCACAGTTAATCTTATCGATAACATGTTCCGCGGTATTACCAATAAACACGGCAGACAAGCCAGTACGACCCGTTGTACCCAGAATCACCATCGCAGCGTTATTTTCAGAAGCGACGCGAGGAATAACATCTTCTGGCAAGCCTTGTTCAACCACAGTTTGTTCTTCACACATACCGTGCTTCTGGCGCAATGCTTTCATTGCCGTTAAGTGATGGCCACGAACCGCATCGGTATAAGACGTTGGATCAAACTCTGGCAGTTCAATGGTAATATTCGCAGGTGTCACAGGGTAGGCATTCACCAAGAACGGTTCCGCATCCAAACGACCGGTGATCTCTAGCAATCTGTCGACCATCGTATCGTTAAGCTCTAAATGAGCTTCTGTTTCAGAACCTACATGAACTGAAGCAAAAATCTTCGCGTGATCTGGCCAGAAATCGTTTTTAACCAATAGCACTGGGCTAGGGCACTTTCTCAACAGATGCCAGTCGGTTGGAGTGAAGATGACAGATTCCAAAGTATCGTGTTTACGCGTACCTTTGATTAAGATGTCGTGCTCACCACTGTAAACCTCGGCAATGATCGCTTCGTATGGGCGGTTGTGCCAAACCACTTGTACATTAAATTCAATAGAATCATCTAGGTAAGGTTCTGCGACTTTATTCATCCAAATTTCGCGTTGATGAATTACGCCTTTGCGCATTGCGTCTCTTTCATCGATAGAGAGCATAGATGTCATTTCATACGAGAAGTCGTATATCGACAAAAAGAAAGTGATGTGGCTTGTTGAGGTGCTTTTCTTAGCAAGTTGGATAGCACGAACTAGAGCAGGTTGCTCATCGTGATTAATGTCTGCGACAACTAAAATTTTGTTATAGATACTCATAACTAAGCCTACTTTTCAGACCGAACATATAAATAATGTAGCGTAGTTATGGAGAGATTAAGAGAAATATAAGAGGTTTTAAGAGAGAAACATGATGTAGCTCATTATTGAACTACATCATTGATATCTAGACTATTCTTTTGAAACGCCAGCAAGTTCCATCAACGCATCGTGATCTTCGATAGTGATATATTTGCCTTTAACGCTCAAGATGTCTGCTTTTTGGAAACGGCCTAGAAGACGGCTAATTGTTTCAACAGTCAAACCAAGGTAGTTACCAATATCACCACGAGTCATCGTTAGGCGGAACTCACGCGGGCTGAAGCCACGTTGAGAGAAGCGAGTAGAAAGGTTGTAAAGGAATGCAGCAAGGCGCTCTTCCGCGTTCTTCTTAGAAAGAAGCAGAATCATTTCTTGGTCACCTTTAATCTCATTACTCATCAGGCGCATAATTTGCTGACGCAATTTAGGCATTTTTCCTGATAGGTCATCAAGAATCTCATATGGGATTTCACATACCATAGAAGTTTCTAGCGCTTGTGCGAAACTAGGGTGTTGGTCACCAGTAATCGCATCGAAGCCAACAAGATCGCCCGCTAGGTGGAACGCAGTAATCTGCTCATCACCTTGCTCAGTAATCGTGTAGCTCTTGATCGTTCCAGAGCGAATAGCATATAGAGATTTAAGCTCGTCACCGGCTTTAAATAACTCTTGACCTTTTTGAATAGGCTTTTTTCTCTCAATGATCTGATCAAGTTGATCGAGTTCAGATTCATTCAAAGTAAACGGAATACAGAGCTGGCTAATACTACAATCCTGGCAATGGATCGCACAGCCACCAGACTGAACACGTTTCGTCACAGGCTTTTCAGAAATCATAACAATCTTTCACTATTTGATATACGTCAATATTTTAGCATTCCTTTATCCAGTTGGGTAGTAAAAAAACCGGATTTAAAGATTACCTATACGGTATAAATAATGAGCTGCAATGCCATATATCCGGTATAGAAACCGTAAAGGAGGATTAAAATTGCGCCTAATTGGCGAAATAAGTCAGCTTGTTGCAGTTTTTTGAGGAAATTAGCGCCCATGCCTACTGTGAGCATTGCTGGAAGCGTACCTAAACCGAAAGCAAGCATGATACCTGCACCGTTGTACCAACTTCCTGATACGGCCGCCCACGTAAGCATTGAGTAAACTAAGCCACATGGTAGCCAACCCCAAATAAAGCCAAACGGCAAAGCGTGGCTAGGGTGCTTCAATGGTAGAAATGATTTACCTAAAGGAGAGATATAGCGCCATAGCTTCTGTCCGACTTTTTCAAAGAACAACAAGCCGAACCACCATTTACCGATATACAAACCTAAGACGATCATAAAGGCAGCAGCAAATAATCGAAGCCAACCCAGCAGAGCGTTAAAATCGCTTAGCTGACCTATCGAAGAGATTGCACCGCCAATCACACCACCAATCACGGCATAACTTAGCAAGCGCCCTAGGTTATAAAGTAGGGGAATAGCAGGGGAAGGTTTACTGTTGCCAATCGAAAGAAGCGACGCAATACCACCACACATTCCCATGCAATGGCCTGCGCCGATCAATCCAACAACAAAGGCTCCGATCCAATCAGGCGTCATCGTTCTTTTTGTCTACGTTAGTTTGGCTTTCGCTGTTGGCTTTCTCATTCTTGACAGGTTTGCTATCAGAATGGTTGTGAGCCTTTTCGTCTTCATCAAACAGAATGTTGTGACCTTGACGTTCTAGGTCTTCAAACTGTTCGCTCTTCACCGCCCATAGAAAAATACCAACAGCGATGCACACCAGAACAATCGCAATGGGGATCAGAATGTATAAACTTTCCATTATTTACCTTGCTCTTTTAAAAGCCTTAACGAGTTAGACACAACAATAATAGAGCTGGCAGACATGCCCACAACGGCAATGTATGGAGCAACCAAACCCGCTACGGCCAATGGAAGGATCAGTAAGTTATACCCTAATGACCAAGCTAGGTTTTCACGAATTATCTTACGCGTTTTTAACGCCAAAGTACGCGACTTAAGTAATCTATCAAGCTTATCACCCAACAACACCATATCCGCAGAGGCTTTCGCCACATCCGTACCGCCGCCCATAGCGACAGAAAGGTGAGCACCCGCAAGAATAGGGGCATCGTTTATCCCATCGCCAACCATCATAGTAATGTCACTTGCATCTCGAGAGTTCAAGTAAGCAAGTTTATCTTCAGGTTTCGCGTTAGCAACAATATCAGTAATACCGATCTCTTCAGCAACAGGCTTCGCATTGATCAAAGAATCGCCAGTAAGTAGAGTTGTTTTGATGCCCGCTTCTTTAAATTGCTTAATAAACTCAATGCTTTCTTTACGAATGGGATCTTCATAAGTGAACGTCGCGATATGACGGCCCGCCATCGACAAGTAAATGCCGTTGCTTTCCGATGGTTGAGCTTCGCCTAGAATGAATTCGCTACTACCAATCGCAACTTCTTGGCAGTTCCACTCACCAGTGATGCCTGAACCAATTACGTTATTGACAAACTCTACTTCGATATCATCTGAAATATGAGTCTTAAACGCTTTAGCGATAGGGTGGTTAGCGTGTTGTTCCAGGCTCGCCGCTACTTTGAGACAAGTGTCTTTATCAAGTTCAGCGAAGGTTTCAACTTGGCTGATACGAATATCACCCTCAGTCAATGTACCTGTTTTATCGATGATCAAGTGATTTACTTTACACAAGGTTTCGAATACGTGGCCTTTGCGCAGCAAAATACCGAAGTTACCCATGCGAGACGTTGAGCAAGTAATCGCCGTCGGTGTTGCAAGTGACAGAGCACAAGGGCACGTTGCGACCAATACCGAAAGCATGATCCAGAAAGCGTCTTCTGGTCGTGTTTGGTGCCAGTAAAACCAAGTACCGAATGAGATGATTAAGATCACCGCAACAAAGTATCGAGCCACAACATCAGCAATTTCTGCAATGCGGGGTTTAGACAATTGCGCTTCGTCTTGCAGGCGAACGATATTGGAAATAACCGAATCCGCTTTTGACGTCATTACTTCCAATTCAAATGATTCATCACCATTCAATGTACCAGCAAAGACGGTATCGCCTTCGTTTTTGACCACATGGATAGATTCGCCAGTCAGCATCGATTCATCGATATGGACTCTGCCAGACAATACTTTGCCATCGGCAGGAATGTGCTCACCCGGTAGAACGCGAATTTGGTCGCCAACTTTTAAGGTTTTGACTGGAACTTGTTCGCCATCTAACGTTGTTGCCATAGCAGGAACGAGCTTAAGCAGGTTACCACTAGCAGCGGCGGCTTTACGACGAGCGCGCATTTCAAGGAAACGACCAAGCAGTAGGAAGAAGGTAAACATCGAGATAGATTCGAAGAATACTTCACCTTTCTCTGTCACCGTTGCGACCAAACTTGCAACGTAGGCAAACAAAAGAGCGATCGACACAGGTACATCCATACCCAATGTTCGACCTTTGAGGCTACGCCACGCGTTGATATAGAAAGGCAATGCAGAGTAGAGCAGAACCGGTGTTGCAAAGATTAAGCTCACCCAACGGAAGTAGCTTTTGAATTCGGGCTCAAGGTTACCAAAGACTTCAAGATAAAGCGCAACAGCCAGCATCATGACCTGCATGGTTGCTAAACCAGCAATGCCAAGACGATAGAGATAATTCTTCATCGAACGATGATAGGCGGCTTCTTGTTGATCAGCTTCGAATGGTGCGGCTTTGTAGCCTAAGGTATGGATTGCAGACAACAGCTCGCTCAGTTTCGTCTGAGTGTTGTCCCAACTGAGCAGGGCGCGGTTAGTCGTGGTATTAACACGAATACTAACAACCCCTAACTTTGAAGAGACTTGCTTTTCAATAAGCCAAGCACAAGCAGCACAAGAGACACCTTCTAGTGACAATGTCACTTCAGAGGTGTTTTCAGAGTTACGGACGAACTCCAATTGAACATCTTCGTTGTCGTAATGACTGAGTGCCAGAAGTTGCTCTGGCACGAGATCCGCTTTTTCAGCTGGAGCGGTACGATATTGGTAGTAAGAGACCAGACCGCTATCAACGATTGTCTGGGCTACGGTTTCGCAACCCGGACAACACATAGGTCGTACCGATCCTAAGATTTCTACTTTAAAATCCGTTTCCGCTGGTACATCTTCACCGCAGTGATAACAGGATTCACACATAAGATTTAGTTCGTTAGTTGAGTAGGAGTATCAATAGGGAAGTTCATGCGACCTTGCACTAACCATTCAGAATCATGCGGAGAAAGCTCGATAAACCATGGACCTTGCATTTCATGATCCAGAGTCAACGTGTAGTTGCCTCTCGCATCAGCGGTCAGTAGCTGAGTAAAATCACGGTCAGGCAGCGTTCGGTGCACGAACATTGCGCTAATAGCAGGGAAGTGGTCTAGTTTGCCTTTGTCGAGAGTAATGATAACTGAGTTACCTTTCTCGCTAACTGAAGCTGATAAGCCAAGCTCTTTAGCAACATTGACTTTCGAAATGTCGACATTAATACCTTTACCTTTTTTATAGTAATCTTCAGTAACAACGTTAACTGAATGGTTGGTAAGTATCGCGACTCGAACCAATGTTAGCATAGAAACGCCAACGGTTAGGAAGATCAAAAACCACGGCCAAAACTGCTTATACCAAGGTTGTTCCATATTATTATTCTCAATATATACAATGAAATAAAACTAATTTTTACAAACACTTAAGGTTATAACTGTAAAAGAAAGACAGCCCCTTAAGAAGGGGCTGTTATTATTATGTTACTCTTTATCTGAGTTGCTGAGGCTCCAGACGTAGGCAGAGACGAGCTGAACCTTATCCTCACCGAGGATGTCCTTCCAAGCCGGCATTACACCAGAACGTCCGTACATGACTGTTTCCGTCACATCAGCGCGAGAATCGCCAAATAGCCAGTCGCGGTCAGTCAAGTCAGGTGCGCCAACAGCAGGGTTACCCTTACCATCAGTACCGTGACAGGCTGCACACACTACAAAGCGCGCTTTACCAGCCTCTGCTTCACGTGCGTTTACGCTACGACCAGAAAGGCTAAGCGTGTAGCTAACTACTTCTTTTACGCCTTCTTCGCCAAGAGCGTCTTTCCAACCTGGCATTTGACCGACACGACCATGCATGATGGTAGTAACGATAGCTTGTGGTTCACCACCATATAGCCATGCGTCATCAGTTAGGTTCGGGAAACCTTTCTGACCACGTGCATCAGAGCCGTGACACTGAGAACAGTTTTGTAGGAATAAACGTTGGCCCACTTTGATTGCATCGGCATCTGATGCAATGTCAGGGACAGAACGTAGACCGTTTTCGTCGTGAGCTAGCTTTCTGAAAGCTTCACCAAAGTAGGTGTCAGCATCATCAAGTTCTTTCGCGTATGCGTCTAACTGTTTGTTTGCTTGCGCAGCAGCGATTGCAGAGCGAGACTCTTCTACGCTACGAACTGTTTGGTTTGAACTCGTCCAACCTAGTAGACCTTTAAAGTTGCCAAGGCCTGGGTATAGAGCTAGATAAACAGCTGCAAACACAATTGTGCTAACGAAAAGGTATGTCCACCATTTAGGTAGCGGGTTATTAAGCTCACGAATACCATCGTATTCATGGCCCATATCCTGACCTTCTTCTACACCTGTTTTATCGTTGGAACACCAACGAAGTAAGGCTGCACAGCCAATCAATGTACCGATTGTGATTACTGTTACCCAAATACTCCAGAATGTACTCATTACTTCGTCACTCCTTGATTTTTATCTTTCGCAGGTGCTTCATCAGCGAACACTAGGTTTGCATCTTCGTCGAAGCGCGACTTACGATTTTTACCGAAAGCCCACCAAACGATGCCGATGAAACAAGCAAAAACAGTAACAGTCCAAACACTTTGAAATGTAATAATGTCCATAATTATTCCTTATTTCATTGCGTGGCCAAGCGATTGAAGGTAAGCGATGATTGCATCCATCTCTGTTTTTCCTTCAACATCTTGTTTAGCGTTAGCAATTTGTTCGTCTGTGTAAGGAACACCAAATTGATTACGGAAGATTTCAAGCTTCTGTTTAGTCAATTTGCCATCAAGTACATTCTCAGCAAGCCATGGGAAACCAGGCATGTTTGATTCAGGAACAAGTTCGCGAGGGTCGATAAGGTGAACGCGGTGCCACTCATCAGAGTAACGATCACCAACACGCGCTAAATCAGGACCAGTACGCTTAGAACCCCATAGGAATGGGTGTTCCCAAACGCTTTCGCCAGCTACAGAGTAGTGACCGTAACGTTCAGTTTCAGAGCGGAAAGGACGAATCATTTGGCTGTGACATACGTTACAACCTTCGCGAATGTAGATATCACGACCTTCCATTTCCAGAGCAGAGTAAACACGTAGATTTTCTACAGGTTCAGTAGTCTGCTTTTGGAAAATAAGTGGGGTAATTTCTACTAAAGCACCAAAACTGATAGCAATAACGATAAGAATCGCTAGTAGGCCAACATTCTTCTCTACCAACTCATGGCGATTATTTGAATTTGAGCTCATTCTAAATCTCCTTAAGCCGGTTGAGGGATAGCTTTAAGGCTATCTTTAGGTGCAGAAACAGTTTTGTACGTGTTGTATGCCATTAAGAACATACCTGACAGGAAGATGAAACCACCTAAGAAACGTACAAAGTAGAACGGGTAAGACGCTTCTACAGATTCAACGAAGCTGTAAGTTAATGTACCGTCAGAGTTAACTGCACGCCACATCAGACCTTGCATCACGCCAGAGATCCACATTGCAACAATGTAGAAAACCGTACCAATCGTTGCCAACCAGAAGTGAACATTGATTAGAGATACAGAGTACATACGCTCTTGACCAAATAGTTTAGGAACTAAGTGGTA
The DNA here is from genome assembly GCF_041467515.1 of Vibrio sp. 10N.247.311.12. Classification (NCBI taxonomy): domain Bacteria; kingdom Pseudomonadati; phylum Pseudomonadota; class Gammaproteobacteria; order Vibrionales; family Vibrionaceae; genus Vibrio; species Vibrio sp. 10N.247.311.12. The sequence goes on along the minus strand of NZ_JBFSUV010000019.1, from coordinate 72,911 downwards.
AACCGAACCGATAGAAACCATTGCAACCCAACCTAACGCACCAGAGTGAACGTGACCGATAGTCCAGTCCGTGTAGTGAGATAGTGCGTTAACCGTTTTGATTGCCATCATTGGGCCTTCGAAAGTCGACATGCCGTAGAATGATAGAGAAACGATTAGGAAACGTAGGATTGGGTCGTAGCGAAGCTTATGCCACGCACCAGATAGAGTCATAATACCGTTGATCATGCCACCCCAAGATGGAGCAAACAGAACCAAAGACATAACCATACCTAGAGATTGAGTCCAGTCAGGAAGTGCAGTGTAGTGTAGGTGGTGAGGACCAGCCCAGATATACAGAGACACGAGAGCCCAGAAGTGAACAATCGACAAACGGTAAGAGTAAACAGGGCGACCAGCTTGTTTAGGAACGAAGTAGTACATCATGCCTAGGAAACCAGCTGTCAATAGGAAGCCTACCGCATTGTGTCCGTACCACCATTGCACCATTGCATCGATCGCTCCGGAATAAATCGAGTACGATTTAAACGCAGAGACAGGAACAGCTAGGCTGTTAACAATGTGCAACACGGCAACCGTGATAATGAAGGCTCCGAAGAACCAGTTTGCTACGTAAATGTGCGATGTCTTACGTTTAATCATGGTTCCGAAGAACACGACCGCATAAGCTACCCACACAAGAGTAATAGCAATATCGATTGGCCATTCAAGTTCTGCGTATTCTTTACCAGAGGTTAAACCTAACGGTAAAGTAATTGCAGCGGACAGGATAATCGCTTGCCAACCCCAAAAGGTAAAGGCTACGAGAGGGCCACCAAAGAGACGCGTCTGACAGGTACGTTGTACAACATAATATGATGTTGCAAACAGCGCACTTGTACCGAACGCAAAAATAACCGCATTAGTATGCAGGGGACGTAAACGACTGTACGTCAACCACGGCGTATCAAAGTTTAGCTGTGGCCAAACTAATTGAGCGGCAATCAAAACACCAACGCCCATACCGACAATACCCCACAAAATTGTAACTAGGGTAAATTGACGGACGACCGTATAGTTGTAGTTTTGTTCAAGCTGCTTTTCTTGGCTCATTTGCATGCTTCCAATTTCTTATTTACTACACTTTACTTCCAACACGACTCACGTCGTAATGCCACCCAAATTAGAAAAGGAAATTCAGCCTATTCAGGGCTTTATTTCCACTTGCTGATTTTAAAAAAAAGTGGCATTTTCAACGCGACACTATACTTGAATTAACAAATCAATGACAGAGTAGTAACCTTACGCTTGGTCTGGAATTGGATTTTTATTTAAAAACTTTGAACTTTGTAACAAGGAGTAAAGATTATAATGGCGGCACAAAAGCTAACAAAAGGCAGGCTTGTTCAAATTATCGTCATGTTGGTTATTTTAATAGCTGCATTTACTTGGAGAACAGTAACATACGATAATAACGAAACAGTAAACTGTATAGTTTCAAAACCTTGTAAATTTGGTATTGATAATCATAATGTTTCAGTTTCAAGCAATAACCTAGGGTATTCGATCGAAACATCTAAAACTGGCAAATTTATCATTAGCTATAATGAAAGCGGAATTCTGGAAGAAAAAGGACCATCAAATTGGCTGTTACAAACTAGTGATAAGACCTCCTCAATAACGGTTACATTTCCACAACAGGTGAGCACGTTTTCTGTAAACCTTTCTAAGGAGTAACAGAGAGAAACTGGGGCACACCTTGGTTCTTTTGATAGAAACATGTACCAAATCAGTGAAACACAATGCATTAAAGTGTTATAAAGAGAGCATTAATAAAGTTACCCAAAATCTATGAAATTTCTATCAAAAGTCTCTTACTCCCTAGACGATAAAATCGCAGTAGATGAGTTGCTCAGCGGGGTGGAAAACCCTGACGATATTGCTTGTCTTATTTGCTACTGCACAGAAGAGTATTCGACACTCGCTGTGCAGAGATATTTCGTAGATGCTCTCCCGAACACTCCCATACATGGCTGTACTACTTGTCACGGCATTATGACCGAAACTGGTTTTCATTCTGGTCCAGTCATTGGCGTCCTCATTATTTATGACTCGGGGATCAACGCCTATGGTACGGGAATCGAACATTTCAGCGACTCCATAGACCGCAGTACCTTCAGCGCGATAGACAAAGCACTCAAGAACGCCAACCGAGAAGGTGAAATTCCTGATCTTATCTTGCTGCATTCCACACCGGGTAACGAAGAAAAGGTGATGGCGGCTATCGATAAGAAATTTGGTACTGAAGTGCCAATTATTGGTGGCAGTGCTGCAGACAACCAGGTTTCCGGAAATTGGAGTATCTTCACCGAAGAGTCGCTGTCTATAAATGGTGTGTCTTTAACGGTAGTGTTTGCGTCTCAGTCCATCTATTCCTCTTTCAGCGCGGGTCATACGCCTACGCGGTATTCAGGCACCGTGACCAAAGTAAGAAACCGAATTTTGTTGGAGATAGACCACAGGCCAGCCGTCACCGTTTACAACGAATGGACTAATTTCCACTTAGATGGCAGTGATGATGGCTACATATTCGAAAAGTCGTCAGTCTACCCATTAGGCAGGAAAGTCGGCTCTTCTTACGATTACCCATATTTCAAATTGTCTCATTCGATCAGAGAGACGGAGTGTAATGGGATTGAGCTGTTCACAGACATCAGTGAAGGCGACACCATCTACCTGATGCAAGGGTCTAAGCAGCAGTTGATTAGCCGCGCCGCGAATATCATTCACTCCTCATACTACAACGACATGGATCTTGAAGAGAAACTAGGGGCGATCAATATCTTTTGTGCAGGCCCAATGTTGAACCTTAAACAAGATATGGATGAGGTTTGTGACCAAATAAATCAAGCACTTAATGGGCTCCCATACATATGTCCATTTACGTTTGGTGAACAAGGCAGGCTCTCTGGTGGCGAGAATGCACACGGGAATTTAATGGTATCGTCTGCAACGTTTTATAGGTTGAAAAAGTAATGGGTTCTGAAGGTCAAGAAGCGCTGCAAGAAGCACGTATTGAACTGCAAAAACTAAAAGCCCGTGAGCGAAAGCTGGCTGAAGAGAACAGGGTGATCTTATCAACCATCTCTGCGATCAGTAAGGCAAGTAACATATCTGAGATATTCTCCAGTCTCGAGTTCGTGCTCAAAAAATACATTAAGTTTGATGACTTTATCGTGGTATCAAGGGTAGGGAACGAAGGCAGTTTCAAAACCCTGCTAAGCAATAACAAAGTCTTCGAACAGATGAATTGGAGTGATTGTGGCAAGTTATCTCGAGTGATCAATGGAGAATGCGCCATCCTTTTTGAACCCAAGTCTCTGGGTGAATTCAATTCCTTACATCCCATTATCCTCGATCAAATCAACTCTGTTCTAATTACTGGTATCGATAGCGGACTAACACAATCCGTCATCATCTTTATCCACTCGAATACCAAGCACTTTAGTATTGAAACTAAGGCCACACTAAACCGTTTTCGACCGTTGATAGAGCGTGCTGTTTTCGATATTGAGAACAAAGAAAAGCTTGAAGCAACCGTTCGAGAACGTACCGCAGAGCTTGTCACAGCAAGAAAAGACGCAGAAAGAGCCAACAAGGCCAAGTCTGAATTCCTCGCGATGATGAGTCATGAATTAAGAACACCGCTAAATGCCATAATTGGCCTAATAGACACCCTAAAATCCACATCATTGAACGAAGAACAACAGTCTATACTGCTTAATATGAGCACATCATCTGAGCTATTGCTGGCAATTATCAGTGACGTATTGGATTTTTCTAAGATTGAATCTGGGTGTTTCTCGTTGGCTCCTCAATGGAGCAACGTAAGAGACACTGTAACTTTTGTATTATCTGAACAAAAGAAGACAGCAGACGATAAAGGTTTGCCGCTAACAGTAACTAGCGATACCCCTGAAGGTGAACTTCATTACATCGACCCAAGTCGCTTGGCACAGATCCTATTTAATTTGATCGGTAACGCGATTAAGTTCACTGAGCGTGGGCATGTCCATGTTTCTATAAAGTACCAGCAGAGCTCTTTCTATATAACGGTGGAAGACACAGGGATTGGCATTAGCTCGCAACAACTTTCGTCGCTGTTCAGTCCATTTGTGCAAGCTGATAGCACAATCACACGTAGATTTGGTGGCACAGGTTTAGGCTTGGCCATCACTAAAAGACTGGTTGAACTGATGCGCGGGCGCATATCGGTAAAGAGTGAGCCTGGAAAAGGCTCCAAATTCGAAGTACAGTTGCCAGTGCTTACTAGAGTTACGAATAATCTGGCTAACAAAGAAGACGAATCTTCACGAGAGTTAAGAAGCCGTTATTCAGTGTTAGTTGTCGAAGACAATCCAACGAATCAAATGGTGATAAAGTTAATCCTTACAAGACAAGGCCACGAGGTTTTTATCGCAAGTAACGGTGAAGAAGCAATTGGCTTTGTTGAAAGAGGAAACGACTCGATAGACATTATCTTGATGGATGTGTCGATGCCAGTAATGGATGGCTTGACGACAACTAAATACATGAGAGACGCGAACATCAAAACGCCAATCGTCGCGCTAACAGCACACACATCACTAGAAGATAAATATTCGTGCTTAGATGTTGGTATGAATGATTTCGTTACCAAACCAGTAAGAACCAAAGAAATTACAGAAGCAATTGACAGGCTAATGCTTGAAGTCTAATAAACATATTCTGAATCGAAGATTAGGATATATGTTTATTAGGTATTTTATGGTAAATAGCCTTACTGTTAAATAGAACGCCAATTTGGTAGATAAACAAAAGGCAGGGCATCACACAAAGATACCTGTCTTATAAACGCTAAAACCTATTTAACATAATATACATAATACGCACTAATATAGTGATAAATTATAATCTTTTCAAGTTCTTAACCTTGGTCGATTTTTGCTTATCTGGACGTCTAACTGCCTTGTTTTCCTTAATCTTTACCCTGAAATTATCCTATTAATTACTTTTTTGGACGCTCGGCTTCGCTATAGTGTTCCAAACGCAATATTTAATTTTCAAGAAACCGCTGCGTTTTGATAGCCACTAACTATCAAAATACCAAAGTAAAATAGGAATAAACTATCATTAACCACTAATATTTTATGAGGTCGATCACATGAGAACCCCGCCATTTGCTGAGTTGGTGAACCAACATTTTGATTCTTTGCACGACGCTGCGGCGTTTTTTCATGTGACGGTACCGACCATTCGGCGTTGGTTGTCGGGTCAATACTCGATCAATCCCATCGCCGAGAAACTCATGAATGTGCATGCGCGTGGCTATTTGCCCTTAGATCACCGTTGGGACGGTTTTAAAATCAACGTCGACCGCGGCACCTTGATCACGCCAGAAAGACGCGAATTTAACCCCAAAGAATTGCTCAGTTTTGCCTACTGGCGTGATGAGCATCGTCAACTGGTTGAGCGCCACGGCAAGATTGATTCACCGAAATATTACCCACCTAAGGAGCATCCATTGCCGTTTCGTGGCGGTCGTCGAATGCCCGCCAAACCTTGGGTACCCAGCAAATTCAAATAAAGAAGCAAGATAAAAAGGATTAGCGATGAAAGTGAGTGTCTATATCGATCAAGTGCTGTTCAACCAAGCGCGCAAGGCCGCCAAAAGTTCTGGACTGACGCCATCCCAAACCATCGCCCATTGGGCGGCCATGGGTCAATTCATGGAAACCAAATCCCTTGGCTCACTGAGGCTCATACAGAGTGGTCAGAAAAAGAAGTGACTCGCCTGCCCGCTTTTATCGATTTGGGGAAACCTCCCCCGTCAATATCGGTGACTGAAGACATAAATAAAGCCGAGTCAGTCCTCGGCCTTTCACTCACGTTTGATTATGGAACTTGAATGGAATCTTGAATTTCCGACACACAGATCGCCATTAACGCCATGCTCTTATGAGACGTTTGAATTCTTGCGCTGTAATCGAACCCAGTGGCATACAGAAACTCTGAAGTGCCAGCGGATTGCGTGGTGAGCTCTGGCGCAATGTTACTCGACGTCCAAAAAGCTTGAAGCGTAGGAAAACCAAAGGCTGTATATAACTCACCATGATCCTGGACGAGCGCTGCGACTTCGTTGGCGGTGGCTCGACGCCAATTCACTCGGCTCGCGTACGCTAACTCTGCCAAATCCTGACAATAACGGTCGTATTGGCCACCGACGCCGTCATTTTCTCCCGCACCATCTTGCCGAAAGCGCGCATAGAGCCCCGTTATCGGTGCGTAATACCCTAAGCCTTGAACGCTTTTGGCATAAGATCTGCCCACATTATCTGGCGTATTATCAACACTATAATTGAGCTGTTTTAAAAACGCCAAACTGGGAGAAGAACTAAAATACTTGCCGTTCGCGTCGCCAGTTAACCCTTCTATCACCTTTAAGCAGTCGCCTTTTGCATTATTCTTATCGGTATCATTGAGTGAGCCACACATTTTCAGCGGTGGTGTGATCGTGATGGTTAAAGAAGGACTTGTGAGCCCATGAGCCTCAACAGAAAACGTCACTTCGCCCTGTTTTAGACCGATGATTTTTCCCGTCTCAGTGAGCCGTATCGCCGTGGGATCGTTCATGTTTAAGGTAAACTGATCACGCTCGAGGACTTCAATCGTGTCTTGAGATGTTTTGAGTTCAACGGTCAATTCCGCTGAGCTAAAGATGGGCATCTCGAGTTGACTGGCATAAACCCTGAGAGACTGGATGTGTGGAGGCTCACGGTTTAAGGGCTCCAGGTTTGGCTCAGTCTCTCGACTTCCCTCATTTCTTGTCGGGACTCCCTCCGTCTCTTTCCTTTCATTGTGTTTGTTGTTAGGTGGGCTCTCTCCTGTGGCGCTTTGGCTTGAGATGGAACCTGAAACTTCTGATTCCACTCCCATTCCTTCCACGGTTTCAACGCCCCATACGACGTGCGTATCTTCGACTCCTATGAGTTCAGGCTCTTTGGGCTGCTCAATCTTTGAATCTGAATTTGGGCACCCCATTAAACCACCCATCAGCGCTCCTAAAACAAGCACTCTCTTCATGTTCATGTTTAATCCTCTGGCTTTACACTTTTCAAAAATGAGCGCTGATATAAACATTTAGAATGAAAGCGATTTGTCTAGGGGGTAAAAAATTCCGTTTTAATTATGATTAATTATTCAAAATCAAGAGCAATAACCAGATAAACTATTGTTTTTAAGAAGTTAGTGTTAAGAATTTAATCATGTATAACCTGTCTTTTATTCCCTCGAGCGCGCCCTCAGTGGGTGCACTCGGCACTTGTTATCACACAACATTGAGGCTAAAATGACCGAATTAGAGACCACTTTAGAGACCGATTATATGACTACTCGAATTTTAGCGGACGTCGCTGCCAGTATTACCGAGTTAAAAGCAAACCCAATGAAAGTGGCCAGCAGCGCCTACGGTGAGCCTGTGGCCGTGTTGAATCGCAATGAGCCTGCCTTTTACTGCGTACCAGCACAAGCGTACGAAATGATGATGGACAGACTGGAAGATTTGGAGTTGCTGGCAATTGCACAAGAGCGCGAATCGGAAGAAACGATTTCGGTCAACATCGATGAGTTATAAACTTAACTTCAAAAAGAGCGCACTGAAAGAGTGGCAAAAGTTAGGCGCGACACTGCAACAACAGTTTAAAAAGAAACTCGTGGAGCGCTTAGAGAATCCACACGTGCCCGCTTCCAAGCTTTCTGGCGCCGATAACCTCTATAAAATTAAGCTACGTCAATCGGGTTATCGCTTAGTTTACAAAGTCGAAGAAGACGTCATCATTGTCACTGTACTGGCGGTTGGTAAACGAGATCGCAGCGATGTGTACCGCAAAGCGATGAAGCGGTTAGACGACTAATCACAGACTAATCCTCCACTCTTAATACGACCTCACCCTGCTCTAGCAACTCGACAATGGCTTGTTGGTAGGCTTCTTCAACAATGGTTTGCTCCCAAACACGTTCGTAATTGGATAAGACTTGCTGCCTGGAGATAGTTGAAACACCAAAGGTTAATTGCCCCTCGCTTCGGTGTCGTCGGATGGTGACCAGTTTCGCCTCTGTCCATAAGGGCGCAGGTTTGGTGACGCGTTGAGCTTGAAGTGTTTTTTTCTTTTTCGCCATGTTAAACCCTCGTCTATGTAGACCTCAGCCTATCAGAGGTGGCAAAAACGCTTTACTGTTTGCTCAGCAAAAATCGACGTAAATCTCGCTCCGCGCGCATCACAAACAAGATGTAGACCTTATCACCTTCCAGCTTGTAAAAAACACGACACGGATTCACCACGACTTCGCGATAATTGAGGTGCTCGAGCTCTAGAGGCAAACGCCCAGACTCGGGAAAGTCGCTGAGGCGTTCAACTTTGTCGAAAATGTTTTGAACCAGCTGTTTGGCCGCGACTAGGTTTTCAAGGGCGATGTATTCCGCGATATCGTTAAGATCCGATAACGCGGGCTCACTCCAAATCACTTCAGCCATTTTGACATCTTGTCTTTGGCTTCGTCATGACTCAATGCCTTGCCTTCAGAAATGGCGCGCTCACCGCGTGCGATCCCTTCGAGGATAGCCAAGCGGTTTTGCATAAACTGATAATCATCAACATCCACGAGATACGCAGAAGGTTTGCCATGCTCGGTGATCAACACGGGCTCTTTGGTGTCGTGTAGGTCGGCAAGGATTTTGGTCGCTTGGCGCTTAAGGGAAGTAACGAGCTCGACTTTCATGAGTATGACTCCAATAGAAAACTAAAGTGACACTATTGTAGCACTTTCCATATAACAAGTTTATACCGAAAAACACCACCTTCTGAAATCACCCTAACGGTTGCTCTGGAATAACTAGTCGACCGTCTTCGTCAAAAGAGTATTTTCTTAGCATTTCATCATTGAAGAATGAAAGAATATTTCCCCCAATATCTTTTAAGATAAAACGAGACTCTTCATCATTTGTAATCTCAAATGTTTGCTCACTGCTTGAGTATGGCATGCTATACTCAATACCATTCATTTCAGCTAAAATTCCGTTTATCTTTACGTAGTTGCCGCTCAAAATATATGATGCATGAGAGCACCCTGTGTCCCTATGAACCTCACCAAAACCTTGGCTCGTAAGTTCATATATCGATGTAGTATTATTCCCATCAACATCAAAAAATTCTTCGATTTTTGCCTTATATTTAACATAGCCATCTGCATCTTTTAAAGGCCTCAAGGACTCTTTGCCTCGCTCCGAAAGATGAGGCGTCCAAGACGCTTGGTCTGTTAATGGATTATAAAACTTCATATTTATACAGATTGTTTTTATTGTGCCCTCCTCATCAAGTTCCGTACTAGGTCTAAGCTCATACAATTCGATACCTTTACCACCTAAAAACTTGTCCGCGTTTTGAGCATATTTAATGGCTGGAGATGTATAGCCAGTAGCTGAAAAGAACTTCCCTGATTTGACTTCTGATAGATCTGGTAATGCTCCACCTAGCTTTTGAAGATCTCCACGTCCAACTTTTTTACCTTGGATCGTATAATCTTTTACTTCACCCATTTTCAAAGAGTCATTTTCACCGGAAAGTACATCGACCTGATACAACGTATTTGAAAAAGCGCCTCTCACTTTTTTGTCATGTGAGACTTTTTCACCATTAACGATGTGCTCAGCTATACAAGCTATCATTTCATAAGCAGTACCTGCTTTTGATGGCTTCTCATCGAAAATTTGTTCAAATAATTTATCTATTGGAGACATACTTCCTCTCTTGCGACGTCACACCGTGTTAGGGTGTAAGCAACATATCTAAACTCTGCAGTAAAACAACTCGCATGGTGACTGCCACATTTTAGCAAATCACACTTAAATAATTTGTTAGTACTTCTTAAACGCCTTAGTTCTAACACGACGACCAATTTCACGCTCGATTAAGCTATACGCATAGTGTCTGTCACCACCTTCGATAGACGTTACTTCATTATCATTACAGCTTTCACAAAATAACTTTGTATATGGTCGACCATACATATGACTTCGCATGTCACTTTCAGCATATACAAGAGAACAATCACATAGAGGACAAAAGCTTTCTAAATTTCGGATTTGATCATTATTCCAAGACCAACGCCACTTGGCATTGCGAATGACATCTTCATTATATTCATAGTACTCAGGTACAGCTTTACTCTGAAATAACTTACAAACTATTACAACAGAGCCAACAATGATAAATGGTGATATCAATAGCCATTGCCAGCCAAACAGTGAATGTTCGCTGAACAGTAGATCAAACAACCATTTTTGAATGCTATTTATCCCATGGGATAAAGAAACCACCCATGTATCTGGCTTAGGGACAACCATCAAAATTGTTCCCGCTACTACCGAAGCTACTATTCCTTTTCTAATACTCATATGCCTCCAAAACACTAACGAATGACATGCCTACCTAGATAAAAGCACTTTAACCTCTATGCCGTAGACCAAGATGGTATAGCAGGCTTCATAACTTTTAACGAATACCTGCTTCTTCAATTGAATATTGATAGGAAACATAAAATGCTGCTACGAACATTGATAAAGCTGCCAGCAATGAAAAACTTGCAACCAAAGAGAGGGATGCAACTATAAAAGACAGTAGACTCCACAAATGAAACCTTTGAATACCCGCATACTCAGAATCCAGTGCAGTACCTTGACCTGCCAATTTGTTGTTGAATGCGATATAAGCAATGACACTATTCAAACCCAGACTAACGGCAAAAGAAAACGTTGATAATTCAAGAAGAAATGATTTTGAAACATCAAATTTTCCGCTCAAAATAGCCATAAAGTACGCAAAAGAGGCTGCAGAAAATGCAGAACTCAACCAAATATAGCCATCATATTTTTTCATTGTTATACATTCCTCCGAGTGTTCTAACAGCTATTAGACAGAAAGATTCTGAACTTAAATACAGTTCTTCTCTTTAGTCTGATTTAAGGAAAGGAATTATACCCATTAACCTTATTTATAACAGTGATTTAAATCATTGACTGTAAAACTAGGTGCTGATAACTCAGTCTCTTATAGAGGAAATACAAAAAGAGCCACTTTTATAAGAAAGTGACTCTTTTGGTTGGTTTTATCGGCGTTTTTTGTAGCGTTTTCGCGTGGTGTTCGCCCTTACCACGCGCCCATTTTTGAGCGTGTAGCCTTTCTTAAGTTGGCCGTTTGGTCGGCGGCCTTTGCACTTGTGTCCTTTCATTGGAAACCTCCAGTTTTCGTATCCGTTGCTCTTGATCTTGCTGCACTCGCTTTATCCAGTTGATGTCCGTTTTCAAAGCCGCAATCGTGCCAAGGCTTGAGACTCCGCCTGTCATGAATGCAATAATCAGTGTGTCGATAAAGCCCATCATTTCCCCTTCCATCGCGAAACATAAAACTCGAGGAGATAACGCACCATGGCGCGCATCCCGAGCGTATCGATGACGACTGCACCCACCACAAACCAATACGGATTCGGGATACGCTGCAGCGCTGTAAAACCTTGCTCAACATAGGGCGCGTAATTGGGGATAAACGATAGAATCAGTGGCACAAACACCACTAAGAGGATGAACTCGTCTTTGAGTCCCCGCTCTCGAATGCTGACTTCATCGAGGCTACTGGCCTGCTCTTCACCATTCTGCAGTCGACGTACCCTCGCCTGATGCTTCTCGCTCTCGAGTTCATCTTTGCGCTTAAGTGCTTCGGCTCGGTTTTGGTTATGCTGCTTGTACGCCGCCACGCCACCGGTCACAAGATTCAGGATCGCGCCCATCATGTGTACACCCGACGACTTAATTCAATGTGCGGACCGTCTTTGAGGCTTTTCCAATCACCACCCCAAACAATCGCGACATTCAGCTCTCGAGCTGCTTGTTTAAACGCTCGGCTGATGGCGTCGTAATACTTAAAGTCCCACGTCACCTTATTGTTTTCGTCGTAGGCCACAAAATCAATCGCATGGCCGGATTGGTGCCGACTTAAACGTTTGGCCCCATCAAGCTGGCTCAAGCCTTCTTGATAGAGCTGATATTGGCGTTTTGCGGTACGCAGGCCTTCCGTAATGCCAAAGTCATACGGTGACAACTCTAACGCTCGGCGCACGACTTTCTTTAAGTCGCCATGCACGCCGAGCATGCGGGTTTCGCTGCGGGCAGAGAGCACAAAGTCGCTGACCGTCTCATCGATGGTTTTCTTATTCATCAGGTACACTCCGGCCAGTAAGCCACTGGCGAGTAACATTAGCCATCTCATTCGCCCTCCGATTTCACAAGGAGTCTCGAATGCAGCGTAACGCTGGCGTCAACGTTGGTGACGGTGATCTCAAGCTTGGTCGCGGCTTTCGGTTTGATAAGAAACAGTGGATAGCCATAGAGAGAATTCGAGGCAAAATACAGATACAAGAGACGGGACGACACATGCGTGTTGTTGGCCCTGATAAATCTAAGATAGACGATGCCAGGTTTCGCCAAAATCGGAGAGGCTCTGCTGCTCTGACTGTGCGGCGTTGCTTGCGATTGCTTAAAGCGCCTAAGGGTCAAATCGAGCATTTCGACGTGGTTTGAGAGCGGGAACGTCGCCTTTCGACGTGAGCCGAAAATGAATTTCATCTGATTATCGTGTTTTGCTTCCACGTTCAACAAACCATCATTAGCGCTGGCAAGCTCAGGATTGGTTAATGACAGCATCATAGCGCTTCTCCTACTTTAAGGCGGTCGCTTGCGGTGCCATGCAAGCTCACGGCTTGATTGGTGTTGAGCATCAAATGCCCGCCCGGGCGTAACTCCAAGAAACCTTGCACGATGACCGTGCCTTCATTAGTGGGCAGAGCTTGTAAGATGAGCGCCTTTCTCGCGCTTTTCTCTCGAATGCGTTGATAGCCTCCCGTCATCAACAAGGTGCCATTGCCAATTCTCGCGAACGTCACCCGCTCTGGATCCGACGTCACTTTCAATTCGGTGTTGGTGATGGTCGCTTGCACATCCAATGACGCATTCCCAACCTCGACATTCACCGGTTGTTGAATGCGAGCAACGGTTAACGGCTGTGTGATTTGGTCGACCGTCACCGGCTCGGCCACTCGTTTAACATTAACCGGCGTTTGAACCTCACTAATCGTGGTAGGTGTTTGTATTTCTGATATTTTAACTGGCGTGACAATGTCACTAACCTTGACGGGTTCACGCACTTTTTGAACCGATACCGGCGTTTCAATCTGCGCCACACTCACTGGCGCTTGCACTTCACTCACCTGCACGGGATCCTGCACTTTTCTCACGTGCACCGGCTTTTCAATTTCACTGACCAACAGCGCGTTATTCACGCTAATTTTCTGCGCCTTGGTCATGATCAGTAAATCCGACACTTGGTATTCAAATGTCACATCGACAGACTGATGATTGTTCAGCTCGAGCTTGTCAAAGGCGGACACATCGACGGTGTCACCACCAAAGATCTCAACGGGACGCATGGTATCGCCCTGCAGCAGTAACGAGTGCGTGGTATCACGCAAGATGAGGTACTTGCCGGATTGGCCCGCGTTAAACGTCAGCGTGTGATTGGGCTCGAGTGTGTGGGTCTGTTTCATGATGCGCGCCTTGTCATGACCACCCCAATGGTGACCATCGTGCCGATGATCCCAAGGATGAGAGATAATTTTTTCAACGTAGAGTTGTCGGATTCATTCGTGCCCGTTTGCTCTCGCGCTTTCGCGTTGTTGGCTAAGGCAATCGCCGCTTTGGTGGTTTCGGTTTGTTGACCGGCCATCGATTTGATCGAATCAATGGCGTATTGACTGACTTCGGATTGCTCTTCTAGGGCTGACGTCCCAAAGCCAAAGGCTTCATCGACGGTGTTATCGACCACACGCAACGAGTTATCGACCATGTTCAAGGAATCTCCGACCACCGATTCATTGACTCTTAACGCTTGGGTACCAAAATCAAACGCTTCTTCGGCGGTACGTCCCGCAATGGCCATCGCGCCATGATCGGTCATGGTCAAATTGATGTCCGAGTCACTGACGCCCGACAGCATCACACCGGTATTGTCGCCACCGACCGCCGCACTGCTGCTGGTGTTTGTGGTCGTCGTGGTGTTGCTTTGACGACTTTTCGAAGAACTTCTTCCACCCATATCCGCTAACCTTATTTGTAAAACCCGTTCATCGCCGTGGCGTTCAATTTCCTGAACCGGTAACTTCAATCGTCTTGCAATGAATCGCTTGGCACCCTCACGATAAAAATGCGCTCGCACCGAATCAAAGCCATGCTGTTTCGCATGCTCGACGGCGGCCAATGTTCCGGTGGCCATGTCTCCCGCCAACCCCACAACAACCAACTCTTTGGTGTTGTTTTTCAGCCTTTCACCACGCAATAACATGACAGTGTCACTTACTTGATACGTTGCCTCTAAGCCTTGTGTGACTTGGGTTTGTGCGTGTTGGTAATAGTCTCTCAGTGCTGGTTTTAGCCGTTGATGGACGTGCGCCCACTTTGCTGGCTGTAAGCTATCGTTTGGATAACGCATACAAGGCAAACAGCGCCATCAACACAATGAACCACCACGGCATGCCGCGTTGCTCACCGAGGCTGATGTGCCCGCCTTCAAACCCACTGTTGTTGGTGGTGTTGCCGGAGGTGCCGGACGTAGCGGGTCCTGCTGCGCCGCCTTGAAGGCCACCGCCACCGGTTAATGATGTCAATGATCCGAGCATCAGCGCCCTCCTTTGAGCCACATCAGTGACGCGACAAACAGCACCACAAGCAACACTTTATTGAGTCCTTTGCCAGCGCTCAGCCCAAACAGGCTGCCGACCCCAAATCCACCCAATCCCCAAAACAGTAACGGCATCACCGTCTCCTTATCGTCGAAACGCCAGCGCGCCCAATATCAAGACCAGCAGCACACCAACCCCACCCCCGACGTACAGCATCGTGTTGTCTTTCTGAGGTTGAGCTTGCGGCGTGGTCACCGTATTCCCCTTGTTATCCACTTGAGGATGATTGGGTTGCTGCGTCTTATCCGGGTTCGTGGATTGGTCATTAGTGGGAAACAGCCAGTCGGCGTTTTCCCCGACCGAATCCAATGCGCCCGCGCCAAATTCCAACAGATCATCAAAAAAGCTTTTCATTGGCGCTCCTTAGGCCGCGCCACTCTGCAACATTTCCGGTCGCGTGACTTTCACCGACTCCACCAAGATCGGAATTGAGCCTGGGACATCGATGGTGGTCACGGAGAATTTCAAGTTGGAGCTGTGCTGCGTCGGAAACAGTTCATCAATGGAGAACCCACGAACGATCGGGTCAAAATGGAAATACCCGTCTTGGGGCGTGCGCTCATTGCGTTTCGCGTTGGCTTCTGAAATGAAGGTGTTGGCTTCGTACTCTTTGACAAAGTCACGCTCAATTTCCAGTTTGCTGATGTTGTCGTGCATGAAATGCATGCGACGAATGCTGATGAGCGGACTCGCCACCAAGTTGGTGAACTCGTTCTCGCCTTGTGCATTGGCCGGCATGGTTTCGCGTTTGATCATCGGCACCAAGACCCGCATCGCTTGAGAGTTACTTACCCACGCATGCACTTGGATAGACAATGGCGTCGCGTTGGCCGCCTTGCCTTTGAATTGGATATCGAGGTGGATATTGTCGCCCAGCTCAGTGACCAAACCGGTGTAACGCACCCCATTTTTGGTGCGTGCCACGATGTCACTGAACGGGATCACAAAATGCCCCGAGGTGGTGTCTCGTTGCTTGTAACGCTCGAGCATCAATAACTCTTCACCGGTCAAGACGTAGATCTCTTCGGCGTTCAGCGTAATGGCAATGCGCTGCATGTCTGCAGCGCTGGCGTTGGTTTCCAGTACCAACTCGTGGTACGTCGGGCCATTAGGGATAGGCAATGTGCCTTTTTGTCCCCACGACGCGCCAACCATCGAATTCAGTTTGATTGGTTTGACTGACATCGTATTCCCCTTTAAAACCAGCCAGAGCGACCCAGCAACTTATCGAGGCCGCCGACTTTATTGTTCACAGCAAAGACGATCGCACCCGTCGTGACCGCCGCAATTCCGGCGACAATCGCCACATTTTTCACGTTCAATCTCATGGGAGTTCCTTTAGAGTGATTGATGCTGATAACGTGGTGTATAACGTCAACAATGACCAGTCTCTTTAACCTGTTAGGTTAAGAGTTAAACCTATTAGGTTACCCGTCATCGCTTGGGGTAGATTTTTCCTTGTTCCCACTTGCCCAAACCCGGTGATTTGAGGATGTAATCGGCGAACTTTTTACGCCCTAGATGCTCCCTATCGACGCAGCTTTGCAGCCCCAAAATGGCCTCGATGGGAATATCAAAATAGTCCGCAATGTACTTAGCATTGCGTCGTGAACTGACCGCACCGACGTACACATATTTGGATTCATCGAGTACCGTCTTAGGCACTTCTTGCCCGCGCTGAAACGTCGCGTGCATCACCAAGCCAAAGCCGCGACCACCCGTCCAGAGTTCACCGGCTAACCCATCGAGTTTTGACGGTGTATTGGTGAACTTGGCCAACTCTTCAATTACACAGTGGAGCTTTTTCGGATGATGGCCATCGCCCAATGACCAGACCATGTTGGCAAACAGCTCGAGGTTCTCTCGCGTTCGCTCTTGCTCAACCAAAGCTAACCGAAACGCGGTCTTTTTCTTCCTCGCAAACCACGCCTTATGGTAAAACTCATCAAAGCTGTGGCACGCTTGTACGCGCACGCCTTTGAGCGGCGCCTCAATGTGCTCACTGTACGGATCGAACATCACCACTTGAGACGAACGCTCAATGAAATTGAGCTGACGAATGGCGGTGGTTTTGCAGCTACCCGTGGTGCCCATGTAACAAACGTGCTCCGCATTGTGGGCGTTATTCTTGTTCACTGGATTGGGGAGCTTCACTGTCCACCTCCTGCGGTGTATCGGGCTCTTTCGTCTCTTGAGCTTGTTTGAGTTGGCGCACTTGTTTGGCACAACCGCCAATCAAGGTCATCGAGGCCATGGCAAACACAAACTCGCCTTGGTATTGGCCGAACCATTTCAAACCGGCGGGTCCGTACTTCTGCAGCATCGGCGATGCAGCGTCTAACCACTGGTTACCGGCTCGGGTGTCGATTTCAAACGGCACATCAAACACGGTGCCGACGGTCATCTCCACCACACCTAAACCGTAAGAGAGCATCATGCGCGCGTCTTCTTCCCCGAAACCCAAGGTTTCCGGCGCCGCTTCTTGGGTTTCGCCGGTGTCGGCTTCGTCTTGCTCTCGAGCTTCACGTAAGGTTTCTACGGCCTCAACGGCTTGTTGGTCGCGTTCATCCAATTCGTTCTCTACGGGCGTGAATGGGGCTTCATTGCTCATGAGTGACTCCTTTCTTGGTCTTCGTTAAGCCAAACCACAACAAGGCGCAGGTGCTTAACAGCAACAAGAATGACCAACCTAATCGCGTATTAACCGACTCGGGTTGGTTATCGTTGGGTTTGTCGGGGTTGCTTGAGCCCTTATCGGACTTGGTTTCGTTCGGCTTTGGGGGCTTAGTTGGATGAGGTTTCTTATCGACACTGGTTTTATAACCAGCGGTCGCTTTTTCTGGACTCGATACCATGTGGTTGTGTAACCAATCTTGAAACGGCTTACCCGCGCTTTGGTTGGTTTTGCAACTGGGACAAATGGTATAGAGCTGACCGAGACGGCGCTTGTTCTTGGGCGGCTCACCGCCCTCGATGAGCTTGTGCTCGCCAACGGCGTGCACGGTGCAGATCTCATCACAGCCATGCGTTGGGCAGGCAATGTAACCTTTAATCGGATTCTTACTGGCCATGCTTCGCCTCCAGTTCACACAAGCGAAGATGGAAATTGTTCATCAGGGATTTCAGCAAGTGGATGGTCGTCGCCACCTGTTGGCTGGCTTCTTCGGCCGCTTGGATCGCGACCAGGGGTTTCTTGAACGTGGGAACTGTGCTCCAGTCTGGCGCCGCTTGGGTCAGCCTTTGTTCAACGAGCTCAAGCTCGCTAACCAATTGTTGGTAGCTCTGTTGATGCATTGTCACTGTGTTGTCCTCTGTCTCACGACGTTGGTGTGTCCCTGTCTCTCGACGTTAACCAATAGATTATAACAATTAAAATATTAAACTTAATAGGTTTAAGTAATTAAACTGTGCGATTCGATTTCGCCTTTGCTTTCCTAATAGACCGTCGCGCAGCGACTCCATGGCCGTTGCAGCACACGCGCATACCGTGCTTATCGCCATGCTATCGAACGTCTCGCGTCATAAGGCTCCAGCTCGCTGGCGAGCTCGATGAGCCGCTTCCTTTACCCAGTTATCCCCGTTTTTCACGGGGTAACAGTAACTGTCCCTTACATCTATCTTTAGATAGATCATTAGTCTTTAGACTATGCGTTGTGATCTCAAAGACTGAGCTCATGGAGCAGTTAATGCGCTAAAACACCGGTTAGCGAGCGGGTTATCCACAACGGCATAACCACCGCTTTCAATCGATGAAATTTGATGGCAATAAAGACGAAAAACCCCGATAAATCGGGGTTCAGACGGATCGAGGTACAGTTTGAGCTTTGATCTTAAGGCACAGTGCTGTCATGACGTTGAGTATTACGACGTGCAAACTTACGCAGTAACGTGATCGGTGTGAGTAGATAACGGATGTGTACACCGGTTGAGGCGGCCATTTTCTTGAGGTTCTTAGTCGCGGCTTGTTTGGCGTTCGCGTAGGCCACGTTTAAGCCAAGATCGCGAAAATACTTGTCGGTGATGCGCTTGATGGACGCCAACCCATACCAGTCGCCGTTGATATTCTCTCGAGGTTGCTTGGACGTGATCCACCCTCGGTCTTTCGCGTAACTCACGCACTGTTTCACGCGCCATTCCGGTAAACCAGTGCCTTTGGCTACATTCGCCCAAGTTCTAAGCAAGAACCCTTTAGCGGTCACCACCCCTACTTTACAAGTCCGGAACTCAAGCTCACTCACCAAGTAGTCCATCACTCGGCCAATATCGGTTAAGTATTGGCGCTGCGTGGATTTCCCCGAGCGGGACAACAGATAGTCATATTGTGAGGGGTTCTCGAGTAACTTTCTCCAACGATCACGATTGAGCGCGGCCAATGGCCGCGCACTTCTTTTGAAACTTTTGTTAGGAGCTCGATGACTGAATTTCATTAGAGTGATAGCAAACTAAACGTTGCCTTCCTAGAGTATTAAACCTTTGACATAAATCACTCTACTGGAATTTATTTGCTACTGGCAAGCATGCCCCGTATGGCTTTGAAGCTAAATCCACCCCTACAATGAACGAAATATGAGGGATCATAATGGAACGCTTTACATACGAAAATGCGCTTTTGAATCGTACTAAAGCTAAGTTCGGTCTCACCTCAGAGTACCAACTAGCAAAAAAGCTGAATGTCGACCAATCAACCGTAAGAAACTGGCGGAATGGTCGGAATTCTATAGACTGGAAGATAGCTTTCCATATCGCAGGCTTGCTCCATGAAAGTGATCAAAATTTGGTCTGGGGTCTCATCGCCCACAAGATAAAAAATGAGAGAGTTATTAAGGTCTTAGAGGATTCAAGACCTTGAAAATTAGCGTATTATGTATTTACCCGCATATACATAATACGCAGTCACTGTATGTGGAATCTGAGGGGTTTCAGTGCCTGTTACTCGCGTAATTTTACGTACAGCGCCGCATGAATCTATCTATTTAATTACTGGCTGGCTTTGACTCCGCGTTAATTGGATTAAATCGTGATGGCTTTATCACATGTCTGCTCAAACTTAATTAAGACTTCTAATTACGGATGCCTCTCCAAAGTTAGTCCAGAGTCTCTGCTGGTTGAGTGTTAAAAGCTATTACCCTGATTTTGCTTACCAAAAGAACCTAGATGATTAACGCTTCCACTAACTCTCGGTCTATTGTCCGTACTACCAATAAACTGAAAAGACTTGGTTACTCTTGTTCGCTAGATTTAACGGTCCCAAAAGACCAAGCGAACTCCCGAATCATCTAGTCTTGTTTACCTATGTTGGCTTGTTCTTCACCAAATTGAATCAACTATCAACGTCATCAGTAACATCCGTACTCGTTTTTCAAACCACTAACTTTGAATTTTCTGATGCCCAACGGTCATTGTTACCAAACTGCGTTGCCATCCAAAACGAACTTCTATAAACGACTTGGCTAATCGTAAGTTACAGTGCAACATAAATTCTATTAACCTCTGTCTGGACTATATTAACTTGTCTCATAACTGCGATAATGACACTTCTATTACCAACAAGTCTTTAAAATCAGATCTTTAGGCTAGTTCTCAATTAGTTAGAGTATCTTTTGTTTGTTAACATATTCTGGAACAGAATAACTTATTATCTTAGAAGGCTTTACATGAAAATCAGTACAATCGCCCTATCGCTATTCACCGCTTTTTTTGGCATCAGCTCGCAGGCGCTTGCTAGTGAAAACGAAAACTCACCTAGAGAGCATGGTCATTTTTATGCTGGTGTTGATATCGGCTTTTATAATGAAACTGAATTAGAATATCGTGGCAGCGCCATTGAAGATTCATCTGATCTATCAGACTTTAGCTATAACTTGGTTGGAGGCTACGAATTCAATACACATGATGTCGTCAAACTGGGGCTAGAAGCCGAGTACCGAAAAATCGGAAAAGTTAGCTATAACGACTTAATGGATATTGAAGGCCATGCTTTCTTCGTAAACATTAAACCAAAGTTTATTGTTGAAGGTGACGTATTAGATCTGTATGTATCTTTATTAGCCGGTGTTGGCTCTATGGATATGGAAGCGAAAGCTTTTGGAGTATCAGACTCTAAGTCTGAAGCAGCCTACCAAGTTGGTGCTGAGCTTGGTGCGATGGTAACAGACAACATCGATATCCATATTGGCTACCGCTATGCAAACGTTGAAATTGAATCCATCGATGTGTCACCTCAAACCGCTTACCTAGGTGCAAGGTACCACTTCTAAACTTGATTCACTCGTAGGCTCAATACTACTAAAGCCGTCCTTTTAAAGCTCGGCTTTAATTTTGATCACCTATTTCCCTACTCGACCTCTACTTTGACAAGACAATTCAACCATAAATAAAGTTACGTTGTATCTTCTGTAAAAAGTTACAACTTGAAAGCTTTGCCCTAACGCAAAATAAACCACTTTAACAGGCTACTATTTCGTGTTTAAATTTTTATCTATCAAACAGTTATACGAATAAATTTGGTGATTAAGCAATCAAACGCTATGCATTCAATCCTTAAAAGTAAATTAAAGTGTTAACATCAGGCAATTTTGTAAACTAGGTGTTTGATATGTTGCCTAAACTTTATAAGTTCAGATCGCTCCACGACAGAAACATACTATCTATTTCCGAGTGTTCGTTGTGGTTTGATTACGCTAAAACTTTTAATAACCCTTTTGAATCTAACCACGCATTCAACAAAGAGCTTCAACAAAACTTTAAGATCATGTGTTTCTCTCAGTCGAACGACCACCCAATACTATGGTCGCAGTATGGTGACAACTTTAAAGGCATGTGTATCGAGTATGATCTCAACTGCTATAACGGCGAGGCCAATCTCAACTGTTTTGAAGTCCAGTATGAAGACGAACCGAATATGTTCCGCCCGGCATCGCTAAGAGGTTTACAAACATCAAGACTGGGAGCTGAGATATTCAAAATTAAGCATTCTAATTGGCGTTATGAAAAGGAATACCGCTGGGTATTACCTGATGACGAGATGATCGGAAATAAACTCTACCTTAATAGAGAGTGCCTAAGCTCGGTGATTCTGTCAGAGCACGCTCCTGCCGACAGGAAATTGAAAGTTCTGATGACTTGCCAGCGCCTTGGTATCCCTGTTAAACACGCAATAGCAAAGCAAGAGTCGTTTACCTTCGAAGTGGTCAGTTAAGTAGAGTGTAATCCTACTGTTTAGCGCCAAAACAAGACATTCACATAAAGTTACAGCGCAACAAAAAAGAGAGCGACATTAATGAGACTCTCTCTTTTTATTACATGTTCACCGTAAGCTTTCCCAATCCTTTATCTTGCATCTGCTCAATCGTCGCGATAGACATTTGAACAGTTGAAAACCAATAAGGTCGGTGCTTAACGTTAAATAGTTCACTATTATCTAACGCCTCGAAAACAGAATATTTTCTACCTTGAGCCAAAGCTGCACCATAAACCGTTCGCTCAAGTACTGGAATGTCATTCACTTCCTCTAGAAGTGCCCTCTTGATGAACTGATTTCCAGGGCTCCAATCTATAAATTCAACGAGGTTTTTTAGTAGCTTAAGCTCTAGCTGCTCGACCATTGATTCAAGAAACTGTGTGTTTGGCATCACCTCAGTACAAGCATAATATTCGTCATGCTTGTCACTTGCTTCACGATAACCAAGCATCGTTTTTACCAATGCGTCTTCAAACGTTGAAGAAAAGTGGTTACAAATTAAAAACAAAGGCAGAACTCTCAACACACCAAGTAAAATGCCTACGTTAGGATCTTTAACCGACGTTTCTTGAAGTCGAATTCGAGTCGCATTTGACGTCACGACCAAGTGTTGCCAAACCTTAGGTGTGATGTGTTTAATGTTGCCATCATTCCACTTAATCAGCTGTTGACTCATTAACAATGGGAACAATAAACGACAATTTTCTATTCCTATTTGTCGTGCTGCAACTTTTGGATCGAGAATTACCTTAGATTTCTTTCCATATTTATCTGCAAACTCTTGATTGGAAACAAACTCGATTAAACTTGAGCTCAATGGCCTACTTTTCGCGGATATTTCATGGAGTTTGGAAAAGTTTAAAGATGGCGAATACGCAACACTAGCGAACTGATTGTAATCGGGTAAGTCTGAAAACAACGAACTTATTAAGGTACCTTGAAGCTTCTCAAGCATTAGCGCAGAAGCGGCATTGCTGACATCATCGATAACGTATCGTAAGGTTTGTTGCTTCGCGTCGACTTTTTCACGATGAGCATTGACTCTATCCTGCTCGCAGCGCAATAAAATACGTTGATTGTGAGATATGCGGTCAGATTCATCAAATATGACACTATCACAATACCTATTTTCCAAACTTAGTAACGTGTCTACTGTAGATTGTGCGAGCTTATATTCAGGTGAGATTAACCATCGATTAAAGCGAGCTTCAACATTGATTGAGACCTTCCTTGAGATCTCAACTACTTCAGGGGTATAACTTTTATTTGCTAACAACAACCGTGACTTTCCTTTGCCGTAAATGCTCTTGTATCGGCATATCCTGCCTTTATAACAAAACTAATATTAATAGAAATTAGAGATTGGTTCACGAAATTGTTTCAATAAAATTAAGGATATTTAGTTATAGTGCGTTGAGAGTGGCTAGTGTGTGATATGTAGCCGGATATACTTTTCTGGAAAGCTGTATTTGAACCTTTTCTTCGTCGGTAGGTGTTTTTTCGCCTGCTTGCAAACTTTACTATCTCCAGACGTTCTCACCTTTTTGATTCTTGCATAACCTTTAGAGTGCTTCATCTCAATCATCAGATCGCAATAACCCTCGAAATCAACATTACTCTTGTTGAGCCCTTTCATGACGGTGACTTTTATCTTTTTAGCTACAGGATTAACCAATGCATCGTCGGGAAAAGCGACTGGGGATAAAAAACATAATAGTAATACTAGATATCTCATACTGCTCTCTCTTTGTTGAGGGTGAGAACAGTATGCGGAGATTTAAGAGAAATGAAGGATTAACTTAGTATGAGGATTGACCAGCTAACGCGTAACTCTCAACGATTACGCTTTCTTTGAGCCTTTAGACTTAAAACCATTATGCGGGAACACGTTACGAATACGTTGCTGTACGTTTTTAGGAACATCTTTAGTGAACTTGAGATTGTAACCAGAACGTTTTGCATACACTTTTAGCTCGCCTTTAAATGTATTGTTATGACCAATCTCTTGAAGGTTGTGCTTAAAGCTCGGTGGAAGATGCCCTTTAACTTGTTCGATCGCCCCGTCGCTAAATTTAATTTTCAATACCGGTCGGTCGACTGCTACTAACCAAAAAACTAATACCGCACCGATTAAGATTACGTACATCATAATGTCACCACTACTGTTGATGGTTATTTATCGTCAGAAAGGAGCTTGCTTAAGTCTTCTTTGAGGCTAGTCACCGTCTTGCTGGCCTGCTCACTACGAGACGCTTCGCTAACCAAATACTCGATGGCATCTGAGAGCGTACAACCTAGCTCGTTCGCACGTTGAGATAGCTTTTCCCATACACGGTAATCAAGGTCGATTGATTTCTTCTTTGTATGAACTTGTTCAGCATTGAAGTGGCGTTTTCGCTTAGCTCTGATCGCTTGTTTAAGCTTGTTATCGAGCTCAGGAGACATGTTGTTAGATATCCACTCAAGGACACCTGTAGGTTGGTGTTCAAGCTTCAATAAGGCTTTAACAGCAACGTCAGCTTCACTTGAATCTATGTGACAGGTGATCGACTCGCCTTCTTTCCATTTTTTGACCAGATAGTTCCATTTCCAACCACATTCCAAGTTTTCAAGTTGCTGATATTTCATGTCTAATCTCGAGAGTTAATCCTAGTGACAGCGTAACCCAAAATAGGCTATTTAACAATTATGATCTTGAAAGAATAGACCAAGATCATACTTATATTAGCTTAGTGATTAGTAACTACAACATAGAGCTACAAGCGAGATCGGTTTTTCTATATACTCCCTACCTCATTATCATAATCAGAAACTTAAATGACTCAAGTAGATTGGCGACATGTTACGCCTCAGTACGACGAATATAGCGCTCAATTAGAGCAATTCCCTGACATCTCGCCTTTCCCGTTTTCAGATATTCAACATAGATTCAAAGATGCGTTAACCCGCTTTGTCCGTTTGTCTAACCTTTCGCGTGTTTTACTTGTAAACGCTCCAGACAATTCGATCTATCGTCAAATGATTGTTGAATCTCTAGTCACTGCTTTAGATGATCACACTCTACCGGTTATAAAAACTGAGTCTTTAAATGCTGTCTCTCTGTTTGACCAAGTTCAGTCAAAAGACGGTAAGGTTGTAGCGACAAAGCCCGGCCTACTGGCTAGAGCAAACAACGGCTATCTGATCGTTTCAGCAAACTTGATCTTGGCAAACCCTGGAAGCTGGTTACTACTTAAATCAGCACTGCTTGGTGAAGCCGTAGAACCAATCAGCAGCAATCCAGAGCACTTGAACCAATCCCCGACTTTGCCTTTGACTTACAACATTAAGTTGATTGTTGTTGGAGACAGAGCTCAACTAGGTGACCTTGATTACCTGGACAGCGATATTCAAACCGGTTTTTGCCTATTTAGCGAAATTGAACAAGATATCAAGCTCTCTGAAGAGACTTTGACTCAATATCTTGGTTACCTTAAGTGGCTTCAACAACGCTATGAATTGCCAAACATCACGCAACAAGCGTTGACGGGCATTCTTACTGCCGGAGCAAGAGAAACGGAAGATCAAAGCTATATTCCATTATGCCCTATTTGGCACAATGCATTATTGAACGAAGCTCTGATTGAAGCCGACAATGGTGAGATTGATATTCACCATATCCAACAAGCTCAACAGCACAAATATAACCGCGAATCTTACCTACCAGAACGCGCCCTTGATGATATTCGAGATGGCCAAGTCATTATCGAAACCGAGGGCGAACAAGTTGGTCAAGTTAATGGTCTGACGGTTATCGATGTTCCAGGACACCCGATCTCTTATGGTGAACCTGCACGAATTTCCTGCGTTATTCACTTTGGTGATGGGGATATTGCCGACGTTGAGCGCAAAGCCGAGTTGGGTGGTAATCTTCATGCTAAAGGTATGATGATCATGCAAGCATTTGTGAGCAGCGCACTAAACCTTGAAGATCCGTTGCCATACGCTGCTTCTGTTGTGTTTGAGCAATCGTATTGCGAAGTAGACGGCGATAGTGCTTCTCTTGCGGAGTTGTGTTCTCTGGTGAGTGCTTTGTCTGAATACCCTATCAATCAACAAATTGCGGTTACAGGTGCAGTTGACCAATTTGGACGTGTGCAAGCTGTTGGCGGGCTAAACGAGAAAATCGAAGGCTTCTACCATGTGTGTAAGCACAACGGCTTAACAGGCGAACAAGGTGTGATCCTTCCAAGATCGAACTTAAGGCATCTTGCACTAAAGCCTGACCTTATTGAAAGCATTAAGAATGAAGAATTCCATATTTGGTCTGTGTCTAATGTAGACGAAGCAATTCCTCTCATTATGAACAAACCATTTAGAGACGATGAACAAGAAAGCGTTCTGAGTAAAATCGCGGAACGTATTGAAAACTTTGAAAGACATGAGCACCCTATTGGAATCGTTGGACGCATTAAAAACTGGTTTGTCTAGTACTGATCGGACTTGTTTAGCGTACACCTGTTCACTAATATGCACCTATCAAAAATCGGAGTAATTGATAATGCAAAACAAACGTGATTCTTACACTCGCGAAGAGCTTCTAGCATCAAGCCAAGGCGAACTATGGCCACAAGGCCCTCAACTACCAGCACCGAACATGCTAATGATGGATCGCATCACTAAGATGTCTGAAACTGAAGGTGATTACGGTAAAGGTTTAGTTCTTGCTGAGCTGGATATTACTCCTGACCTATGGTTCTTCGATTGTCACTTCCCAGGTGACCCTGTAATGCCTGGTTGTCTAGGCCTTGACGCAATGTGGCAGCTGGTTGGTTTCTACCTTGGTTGGGTTGGCGGCGAAGGTAAAGGCCGTGCTCTAGGTGTTGGCGAAGTGAAATTCACTGGTCAAATTCTACCTACTGCGAAAAAAGTAACTTACGAGATCCACATGAAGCGTGTTGTTAACCGTCGTCTAGTTATGGGCCTTGCGGATGGTCGCGTACTTGTTGATGGTAAAGAGATCTACGTTGCTAAAGATTTGAAAGTTGGCCTTTTCCAAGATACGTCAGCATTCTAATCTAATAGTTAGATTTTTAGTAAAGCAGCCCATGGCTGCTTTATTTTCGTTCCAATAAATTTAGTTATAGTGCATTAAAGTATCCCGTATTAAGCTTGAAACAGGATAAATCCACCAGCGATACGCTTATGATAGCGAAACTAGAATGCTACATAGCTCTGGGAGTCTTTGTGTTGTTCTGAAACTAACAAGGCTCCAGCCGTTGTAATCAACAGACAATGGAGCCCTGACCTTGAATTCTTTACGCCCTATCTACTTATAGAGACCTGATTGCTTGTCATCTTTGGCGTCACGCCATCCACCTAACCAATAAGACCGAGAATCCATTTGGCTATATGGGCAAGCTTCTTGCGACCGTCCATTTAAACCAGCCTTGTAGCCTTGAGATTGTGCTCGTTCTAGTCGATCACGCTTTTGTCTCTTCATAGTGCAGTCCTCATACGGGTGTTCCATTTACTAACATACAATGATTACAACTTTACGGAGTTTTTGTGACTCCAACTTTAAGAATCGGTCAAATTTTCACTTTTCTCAAGGCGAAAAAAAGCCCGAGTTCAGAATTGTGAACTCGGGCTCAGGAGATCAAATTATTTAAATTTTCTGCGGAACCCTAATAGACCAAGCACAGTCAAAGTTAACCAACCTAGGCTACCACCTTGGCGCTCAACTTTCTCGGTGTCGGTGCTACGAGTTACTACGCTATCAATGTCAGAGCCAGTGTCATACCTTGCTCCCTTGATTGGGATAAGCTTAACAGCTACAACCTTTTCGACTGCGTTAGATGAGGCACCACCACAGTATGAGTTGTGTGATGTTGTGTCATAAGGCTTATCATTACCGTCGACTGTACATTTGATAGCCGTTGCTGAAATCACGCCAGCATCATTGATATCCGTCGCATCAATGATTCTAAATTGGTTATTGTGACTAGACGCATCACCATCATTTGTTAAGTCATCTAACCACCATGCTTTACCACCAAAAATATCAACACGGCGTTCATCAGTTGAAGACGGGAGATCGTAAGGGTAAATAAAGCCTCTGTGTCTTCTTTCGCTGCCATCGACTTCACGAGTGGTTTCTGCATCAATTTGACCTACAATTTCGTTGTAATTGTTGACCGCTTTAGCTTCACCACTTGAACCATTAAAGAATATAGAGCTGTTCAAATCAAATTCAGCTACAGGATTCGACGCATCCTCAATTACAAAAATCTTGTTGCCAGCACTGCCACTCTCTGGCACATAACCGTTACGCTTAGCATAGCCAACAGCAAACAAATTGTCGTTAATATCGGTCGCTACAGAGTTACTGTATCTTGCATCATCATTTGATGAACCAGACTTAACTTCTGCGCCGCTAATCTCTTTAGTTGTCCATGTTGCATTGGTAAGGTCTAGTGAGTCGCTCACAAAAACACTTGCATTCATGTCTTGCAAGCTACCGTTACCATCAGCAGTGTTGTAGCCTACACCGTAGAAAATATCTACTGCGGGCTGATCGTCTGTTTGTCCTATAGTAATAGATCGCATGCTACCTTGGGCGAAGTAGTCATCCTGTTTAGCGTCACCACTTCGGAGCCAATTAATTTCTTCAGTCGTTGTACCGTCCCAAATAGCAGCTTTTGAACTAAACGTTGTATCCGAAGTATCGGTTTTAGGACCTTGAGTAGAAACACTACCTACATTGTAAACTGTGCCGTTACTAGCTTTGATAGCACGCCATGCTCGAGTTTCCGATGTACCTGCAGGCCCACTTGGTGTCGTTGTAAACATCGCATTATTGCGAATATCATCTTTGGATTTGATCCCCACAGGTTGGGCATTCTCATCTAAAGAATTGATTACCGTATTGCGAGTTTCAAAAGTATCCCCACCTTCAACAAACGCTTTCGCATTTACGTGAGTAAGGTCATTTCTTTCCTTACTCCAAGTGTCATTCCAACGGTTTTCAGCCCAACTTTCACATGTAGAATATCTCAGCTCTCGATAACAATAGTTTTCGAAATCATCACGCTCTTGAATGTACTGAAATGGTGCATCCATTGCGAATGGTACTTCTTCACGATAACTTACCGCTTCAAGCGTATCGCGAGTCTCACCAGCAAGTTTAAATGCACTATCGGTACAGTTGGTTGCAGCTGAATCGAAGCAACCTAACGCAAGCTCATTCTTCCCGTCTGTCGCAACACCAGGTTGAATCGCCACACCATAGATTTCAGAGGCACCTGTAATTGAAGGAGTGACTTCAACGACCTTGTAAAGCGCTGCGTTAGCATGAGTTGCCGCCAAAACTAGGGCTGCAACTGTAGTTAATTTAAATTTAGTACAAGTCATTATTACTTCTTAACTTTCCTGTTGTAGTGCCTCGAGCTCTTCCCAGCGCTCAAAAGCAACTTCAAGCTCCTGCTCTGCTGCAGATAGCTTATCTAAAACTGGTTGTGTCTGCTCTACAGATTTTGAAAAGAAGCTGGGATCGTTGACTTCTTCCTGAAGAGTTTCAATTTGAGTTTCCAATTCTTCTAAACGCATTGGTAGCGCTTCTAGTTCTCGTTGTAGCTTATACGATAACTTCTTAGGTTTAGCCTTAACTGGCGCAGTTTTGGGAGTTTCCTCAACTACTTTCTCGGGCTTTGATGGCTTTTCAACCTGTCGGTACTCTAATGCCTGCTTTCTTTGCTGCTGGGCATCATGGTAACCACCAACAAATTCTTCAATAACGCCATTACCTTCAAAGATCCAACTTGTCATTACCGTATTATCAACAAACTGACGATCGTGGCTCACTAAAAGCAGCGTACCCTGATAGTTGGCAAGCAAATCTTCTAAAAGTTCCAAAGTTTCGATATCTAGATCGTTGGTTGGCTCATCGAGAATCAGCAAGTTGTTCGATTTGAGGAAAATACGAGCTAATAACAGACGGTTTTTCTCACCACCAGACAGCGCTTTAACAGGAGTACGAGCACGTTTAGGCGAGAATAAGAAATCTTGTAAGTAGCTAAGCGCATGACGCTCACGACCGCCTACTGTGACTTCTTGCTTACCATCCGCTAGGTTATCGATAACCGACTTCTCTGGGTCAAGGATCTCGCGGTATTGGTCAAAGTACGCCACTTCAAGTTTCGTACCGCAATGCAGACGACCTGAATCAGGTTTTAACTGGTCAAGTAGCAACTTAAGAACGGTACTCTTACCACAACCATTCGGGCCGATAAGAGCGATACGATCGCCACGCATGATGTTGAAGCTGAAGTCCTTAACAATTTCTTTGCCTTCAAAGCCAAAGTTAAGATTCTCAGCTTCAAATACAATCTTGCCTGAACGCTGGCCATCGTCGATTTGGATAATCGCTTTGCCCTGCACTTCACGACGGTTCAAACGTTCTTCACGTAGCTTCTTAAGCGCACGAACACGGCCTTCGTTACGAGTACGACGAGCTTTGATGCCCTGACGAATCCAAACTTCCTCTTGAGCAAGCTTCTTATCGAATTCAGCGTTTTGCATTTCTTCAACACGAAGCGCCTCTTCTTTCTCAACAAGGTAATTTTCGTAATCGCCCGGGAAAGAGCTCAATTTACCGCGATCAAGATCGACAATACGTGTTGCCATCGATTTAATGAACGCACGGTCATGCGAGATAAAGATGATTGAACCGCGGAAGTCTTTCAGGAAGCCCTCTAACCATTCAATGGTTGCAACATCCAAGTGGTTAGTCGGTTCGTCGAGTAGAAGCACGTCAGGGTCACATACAAGCGCACGAGCAAGTGCCGCTTTACGTTGCCAACCACCAGACAAATCTGTCAGTTTGGTTTCAGCAGTCAGCTTAAGTGCTGCCAATACGTTACTTACACGATCTTCAAAACGCCATGCATTAGCATGATCCAGTTGTTCTTGAACGCGAGTAAGGCGGTTTAGATTCTTTTCACTTGGGTCTGTCGCGATGAGATCCAGAAGATCATGATAGATCTTCAGCTGTTCGCCGATTTCAGCAAGGCCACCAGCAACATAGTCATAAACTGTACCTTGTTCATTACGCGGTGGATCTTGTTCTAGACGAGACACAACCACATCTTGCGTGATTTGCATCTTACCGTCGTCCATGATGATGTTTCCAGATAGGATTTTCATCAATGTCGACTTACCAGCGCCATTGCGCCCTACTAAACATACACGTTCGTTTTCTTGCAGCACGAAGTCCGCACGATCTAATAATGGGTGATCACCAAACGCTAATTGCCCATTATGAATTGTAAGTAATGCCATTCTTCTTTAACCAATCATTAAGTTCTAACAAGCCAAATGGCCAGTTAAGCTCTGAGCTTTGAGAAAGGTCAGAGCTTTCAAATTTGAGCACCGGAATAGTGACCCCGTAACGGGAAAAGAGCTCATCATCAAATGCAATGTCAACAACGTTGACGTGATGGCTAATGTTTAACTGTTCCGTGAGTTGGAATGCCATCTCACATAGATGGCACCCTTCTGTACTGTAGAGAGTCAGCACTATATATCCTTATACGATCTCTTAACTACTTATGTGTAATCAACCAGCAGTTATGAATGTGCTTATTGCGAGAGAAGTCCAATGGAAGTGTCTTCGCTGAGATATTCTGAGCCTTAAGACCTAACTCATCTAGAGCTTCCAAGTCCATTTTGAAGTGACGCTTGTTGTTAGAGAACACAATCGTGCCTTCTTCACGAAGAAGACGTTTAAGGTTTTCCATCAGCTGAATGTGATCACGTTGAACATCGAAAGATTGATCCATACGCTTTGAGTTAGAGAACGTAGGTGGATCGATAAAGATCAGATCATAAGAACCCTGCTCTTTAGCTAGCCATTGTAGACAGTCAGCTTGAACAAACTGATGTTGACGACCAACACGACCGTTAAGCTCCATGTTCTCTTTCGCCCACTCTAGGTAGGTATTAGACATATCAACAGTAGTTGTAGAACGAGCACCACCCACAGCAGCATGAACAGATGCACTTCCTGTATAAGCAAACAAGTTTAGGAAATCCTTACCTGCGGCCATCTCACCGATACGACGACGAGTGATCTTATGATCTAGGAACAACCCGGTATCTAGGTAATCATGAAGATTAACAATCAGCTTAACGCCATACTCGTTCACTTCTAAGTTCGATGAGTCTTGAGCCAATTTCTGGTATTGAGAACGGCCTTTCTGTTTCTGACGAACTTTAAGCACAACGTTGTTTGCTTCTACGCCTGTTACTTGAATAGAAGCACGGATGATATCGGTTAAGCGACGTTTAGCCTTCTCTTCCGGTACATCTTTAGGCGCTGCGTATTCTTGAATCACAAGATGACCTGGGTATACATCAATCGCTACATTGTATTCTGGTAAGTCCGCATCGTAGATACGGTAACAATCTAATTGCTCTTTCTTAGCCCACTTGCCAATTTTACCGATGTTCTTTTTAAGACGGTTTGCGAAGTCAGGAGCAATCAATTGTTCTTGCTCGCCTGATGGACGCTCTGACATCGGACGATCTGAAATTGAGTAGTTCTTTTGGTGACACGGTAACGCACCGTTGTTCAACTTGAACTGTTTATCTGCACGCATGCGTAAGCAGCTTAGTAGCTCGTCTGAGCTAGAGAAGATAGATGCGTTACAGCCACCAAATTCAGCTTTGAGCTGTGCACCGAATGCTGTGTAAAGTGCAATAAGACCCGGCTCGGTACCAAGACGTTCACCGTAAGGCGGGTTAGAAACAATCACACCATCAGTAAACTCTGTAGGACGCTTAAGCTTTGCAGCATCGCCTACTTCGAATTCAATCAACTCTTCAACACCGGCACGACGAGCATTGTCACGCGCAGTTTTGATCATACGTTCATCATTGTCGTAGCCATAGAACTTACATTCCACTTTCTTAACACCACGACGACCTTGAACGTTCGCTTCAGCTTTCACTTCAGCCCATAGCTCTGGTTCGAAATCTTCTAGTGATTCAAAACACCACTTCTGACGTTTAACACCTGGAGCCATGTTTGCAGCCATCATTGCCGCTTCAATCACTAACGTACCTGAACCACACATAGGGTCTAGGAAAGGCTTAGTCGCATCCCAACCACTACGAAGAAGAATCGCTGCAGCAAGTGTTTCACGCAGAGGTGCACGACCTGATTCTGGACGGTAACCACGTTGGTGAAGACCGCTGCCAACCATATCAACACCAAGAATCGCTTTATCACGGTGTAGACGAACGTGAATGCGAATGTCTGGATTCTCTTTGCTGATAGAAGGACGAGGCAGAGATTTCTTCTCAAAGCAATCAACAACGGCATCTTTTACTTTCATTGCACCGTATTGGCTATTACGGATTTCGTTGTTCGTACCATTGAAGTCAACAACAAAACGCTTAGAGCTATGGAATTGATTTACCCAGTTAACCGCAGTGGTTGATAGGTACAAATCCATGTCGTCCATACAAGTGAATTCAGAAAGGACACGTACAAATCGAGAAGCCAAACGGCTCCACAAACAACAACGATAAATTTGCTCATTGGTGG
The DNA here is from genome assembly GCF_041467515.1 of Vibrio sp. 10N.247.311.12. Classification (NCBI taxonomy): domain Bacteria; kingdom Pseudomonadati; phylum Pseudomonadota; class Gammaproteobacteria; order Vibrionales; family Vibrionaceae; genus Vibrio; species Vibrio sp. 10N.247.311.12. Next base: position 39,222 of record NZ_JBFSUV010000019.1, on the reverse strand, counting down.
CTTTGAATTTAACACCTGCCTGAACAGGTTTTGCGTTTGTAATCCCTAGTTGGGTTAGTTCTTCAACTAATAAATTCTCAAGGCCATTTGAGGTAACCGCTAGATATTGATTCATAGTGTTCTTTTATTGATAAAAATGAGCTCGATTATACCTGAATTTGTTACTAGAGCATCACACTAAACTCGTCTTTTCATTGAATCTTTCTTCTAACTGGCTAGCAAACGCACAGTGTTGAAGCGATCGCTTACCCACATTCCCTTAGAACATAAGACCTATCAAACCAACACGATTCAGGACCAAATACCGACCAAAGCGACAATGTGAATTTATATTCACCCTACAATTGGTATATACCAAGAGTGAATTTAGTGTGGAAGTTAGCTACAAAAGGACATAAACAGGGAATAAAGATGGGTAAATTACACTTCTGGAGATAAAAACAGGCAGAAATTAAGGCGAAAAAATAGTCGTAAGTTCACTATTTAAATGGTTAAGCAGTGATGTATTTATCAGGATGAGGTTTTTTAGGCACAAAAAAAATCGGCTAATGAGCCGATTTTGGGGAAGATTTGACAGGTTGATGCGTTGCGATGTGTTTGAGAAATGATGGACTAGATTGAAGGCTAACCGACCATCGCAATGTGCGTTTGATGAAGAATAGCGTTCGCGTCTATCATTCTATCGTGCATGACCTTAATCGAGTCGCCAAAGCGTAACCCTTTTGAAGGTGTAAGCAGAAACTCTTCTAGATCGACAAATGCACATAGGCTCGCACACTCTCCCACTTCTAATACAATGAAATACCCTAAGCTATGCTCGTTATTCATTTGTACGATATCCCCTTCTTGAGGGTATTCGTGGCCAACGCCCTGTGAGTCGAAGAACCAACTCTTAGGCTGTACAGGCTTGTGGAAGCGCTTTGCTGCCACGCAATAAAGCGCGAGTTCAGCTTGGCGAGGCTCAGACAGTTCTAAGCCAGAAATTTGTTCTTTGAAGGTTTGGTATGAAGATGCGTCATCAACGGTGAATTCATTATCTCTAAACGCGCAGTCCACCAGCTTACTTCGGACCAGATTCGTTTTGAAAATCATATCCTCTCCGAGGTTTAGCATTAATGAACATTGCTGCTCATCGTAATACCAACTCCATGTATCGCTAGGTTTAAGCATCATTTCGTCTCACACTGTTGAACCATTCCATTAGGTAAAACGCAAAATTACCTTCAATTACAGTAATTTTACTGAGCAATAGGCAAAAAAAAAGAGGAAATGAATTCCTCTTTCTTATCGCTTTTCTCTACAACTCAGTGAGTTACAGTGTCTCTTTTAGTAAGACGATGCCAGATTGTCGCTTTTCAAAAATAAAAGCAATTTTCAGCTTATAGATTTTTAACGATGTCGCCAACTAGGCCTGGGCCTTTGTAGATGAAACCAGAGTAAACCTGTACAAGCTTCGCGCCCGCCATCATTTTCTCTTTTGCAGCAACATACGAGTCAACACCACCTACTCCAATGATCGGCAGTTTGTCACCCAGCTCTTCGTGAAGTTTACGAACTACTTCAGTACTACGAGATTGAACAGGACGTCCACTTAGGCCACCCGCTTCATCACAATGTTTCATACCTTCAACGATTGAACGATCCAATGTTGTGTTTGTTGCGATCACACCATCGATCTTATTTTTGATCAATGATTCACAAATTTGGCGAATTTCGTCGTCGCTTAGATCCGGAGCAATCTTAAGAGCAAGAGGAACATATTTACCATGCTTCTCTTCCAGTTCAGATTGTTTCGTTTTAAGTTCAGACAATAGATCGTCTAGAGCTTCGCCGTATTGTAGAGAACGAAGTCCTGGAGTGTTTGGTGAAGAGATGTTCACAGCAATGTAACCAGCGTATTGATATACCTTCTCCATACAGATCAAGTAATCTTCAGCGCCCTTTTCAATTGGTGTGTCTTTATTCTTACCAATGTTAATGCCTAAGATGCCATCGTAGTTCGACTTCTTAACATTCTCAACAAGGTTGTCGACGCCTAGGTTGTTAAAACCCATGCGGTTGATGATACCTTCAGCTTCAACAAGACGGAATAAACGAGGTTTGTCGTTACCCGCTTGCGGACGCGGAGTCACTGTTCCTACTTCTACGAAACCAAAACCCATTGCGCCAAATGCATCAATACATTCGCCGTTTTTATCTAGGCCAGCAGCAAGGCCAACTGGGTTTTTAAAAGTAAGACCCATGCACTCTACAGGTCGGTGAGGTAATTGTTGGCGATACAAAAGATCAATAGGTGTGCCTGTGAAGCGCTTGAAATTTTGAATTGCAAGATCATGTGCCTTTTCGGCATCAAGTTGGAAAAAGCCAGTTCTGGCTAGACGGTAAAGCATTGTGCCTCCGATAGAAAAAAGCCCCGTGTAAACGGGGCGCTATTATTTACTTATTTACCCAACTATTCAATCTATTACTGTCTGTAAGGGTAAGATAATCAAGTTTGCTAACGAATGAGGTTCATTATTAAGCAAACGTTATCGTTTCTTCAAGTTATTAAGCCATTTCTAATCTCAACCTTAGTACAGCCATCAGGTCACTTAACAACAAACAACGTTTGCGTCGAAGTTTGTTCTTCAAAAGTCGTTAGGCCTATTGTTTCCACTTTACCGAAACGAAAAAGGCAGACCTTTTGGCCTGCCCTTATACTTTTTCGTCTTATCTAGTAACTAGTCTTTTGACATGCAGTTTAGATTCAACAGCATCAATTCACGCAGTGCTACTGAGAACTTAGCAAACTCATGAACAGAACCTACTTTGAATTCGTTTAGGATGCTTTCCCAACGATGTAGAGAAACAGAGTTACTTTCCATCCAGTCATCAAGCGCTTTAATCACATCGATATCTGAAGCACAACCACAGTTAAGTACTTGACCAGTTAACTGGCGTTGCTGCCAATCCAGATCTTCTCTGAATGCTGCACGCGCCAGTGCTTGCCAGTTGTTGTCTATAGCTTGGCCATTGATTTGCTTCAAGAACCAGTGCAGTGACAAACGGTCGCCTAGGTTGAAGTAAAGCTTAGACGCTTGCTGTACTGTTTTACCTGTTTCACGAGCCACTGTAGATATATCCAGTGCTGAGTACAGGCTAGACAAACGAGCCACTGAATTAGCCAGCTCAGCGTTTACACCTTGGTCAATCCATACTTGAGCCATTGCTTGATGCTCTTCTACTTCTGAAGCCACTAGGTTTTCATCCAGCTTCTCAGTAATTGCGACGACATCACCTTGGTAAAGCTCAATCAATGCATTCACTGACTGTTTACCGGTACGGTTTCTTAGCAACCAGCGTGCTAGACGACGAAGCGTACGACGTACATGGTAAAGCAATTCGTATTGAGCTTCAGAACTTGAGATGTTGTCCAGTTCACGGATGCTCTTCAATACCTTACCCAGGCCGTAGATTTCACGTGATGCCGCGTAAGCATTCGCAATATCAACAATGTTCGCGCCCGTCTCTTCTTGCAAGCGAGTCACGAAGTTACAGCCCATCTCGTTAACCATTTGGTTAGCAAGCGCAGTCGCAATGATCTCTGCACGAAGTGGATGGTTATCCATGTGCTGAGAGTAGTTACGGCGTAACTCTGTTGGGAAGTATTGCATCAGTTGTTGAGCATGGAACTCATCATTCGCAATGTCATCACTCACAAGATCTTCTTTTAGAACCATTTTACCGTAAGCGATCAATACTGATAGCTCTGGTCTTGTTAGTGCTTGGCCCTGCTTCTCACGTTCTAGCAGCGTTTCGTCATCTGGGATGTATTCCAAACCACGGTCTAAGTACCCGGCTTTTTCCATTGTGTGGATAAAGCGGATTTGCTCTTTCACTAAGCCTACACCTTGATGCTCAGTAACAGAGATAGACTCAGCTTGGCAGTAAGCGTCGTCTAGTACGATTTCACCTACTTCATCTTCCATAGATTCAAGAACTTGGTTACGTTGCTTAACGGTAAGATCACCATTAGACACCAAGCCATTCAAGAAGATCTTAATGTTAACTTCGTTATCCGAGCAATCTACACCACCAACGTTATCGACAAAGTCAGTATTAACTCGACCGCCCGTTAGAGCGTATTCAATACGACCCAATTGAGTCATACCCAAGTTACCGCCTTCACCAACAACCTTAGCTTTCAGGTCACGGCCATCGATACGTAGCACGTCATTTGCACGGTCACCCACATCGGTATGAGTCTCACTAGAAGACTTAACGTAAGTACCAATACCGCCGTTCCAAAGTAGATCAACTTTCATAGACAAGATCGCTTTGATCAAGTCGTTTGGTGCCATTGATGCTTTCTTGGTACCCAGCATTTTCTGAATTTCAGGTGTCAAAGAGATAGACTTCGCTCGGCGAGAGAAGATGCCACCACCTTGAGAAATCAGGTCTTTATTGTAATCTTCCCAACTTGAACGAGGCAGATTAAACAGACGGTCACGCTCTACCCAGCTTGATGCTGATTCTGGATTCGGGTCAATGAAGATGTGCATGTGGTTAAACGCAGCTTGCAAGCGAATGTGCTTAGATAGCAGCATACCGTTACCAAATACGTCACCCGCCATATCACCCACACCAATGGCAGTGAAGTCTGTGCTTTGACAGTTAATACCCATTTCGCGGAAGTGACGTTTAACCGATTCCCAGCCACCTTTCGCCGTGATACCCATGGCTTTGTGGTCGTAACCGTTAGAGCCACCCGATGCAAACGCATCACCTAGCCAGAAGTTGTACTCTTCAGCTACTGAGTTCGCTAGATCTGAGAATGTCGCGGTGCCTTTATCGGCTGCAACAACCAAGTATGGGTCATCTTCATCGTGACGAACAACGCTCTTAGGTGGGATAACCTCACCTTCAATGATGTTGTCTGAAACGTCTAGCAATGCACGGATGAAGCGCTTGTAACAACGTTGACCTTCAGCAAAGATCTCGTCTCGGCCAGACATCATGTGTTGACGCTTACAAACGAAACCACCTTTAGCACCAACCGGTACGATAACCGTGTTCTTAACTTGTTGCGCTTTAACTAGGCCTAGAATCTCAGTACGGAAGTCCTCTTGACGGTCTGACCAACGTAAACCACCGCGTGCTACTTTACCGCCACGTAAATGCACACCTTCAATGTCTGGTGCGTAAACGAAGATCTCAAACGCAGGAACCGGCGCAGGGATATCTGGAATCTCGCTTGGTCTCATTTTCAGAGCCAACCAAGGTTTAGACTGCTTATTCTCGTCTACTTGGTAGTAGTTAGTACGAAGCGTTGCAGTGATCATTTCCATGTAGCGACGAATGATACGATCATCATCCAAGCTTTCTACATGATCCAACTGTTCAGTGATCTTCTTAATAAGATCTTGTTGGCCTTTTACGCTGCCCTTCAGTTTCGGGTCAAAACGCTTGCCGAATAGGCTCACTAGCCCTTTCGCTAATTCTGGGTAATGAGACAATGTGTCTTCAATGTATTGTTGGCTGAATGGGAAACCAACTTGACGCATGTAACGAGCATAAGCACGTAAGATTGAGATTTCACGGCCAGAAAGACCAGCGCCAAGTACTAAGCGGTTGAAACCATCGCTGTCTAACTCACCCGCCCAGATTGCCGCAAAGGCTTGTTGGAAAAGATCGCGAGCGTCACGAAGATCAATGGTCTTATCGCTCTTGTGCAGCATAGAGAAATCAAGGATCCAATAGGTCACACCGTTGGTTTTACGCACTTCATATGGAGATTCACCGATAACGCGTAGGCCAAAGTTTTCAAGCATTGGCATAACATCAGAAAGGTGAATTGGCTCATCGCTGTGATAGAACAACTTCAAACGAACGGCTTTTGAATCTGCCGCTTCTTCTTGAGGACGGTAGAAAAGCATACCCAGTTTGTTGTCTTCACTTAGCGCTTCTAAACGTTCAATGTCGGCAACAGCAGAACCTGGCATCATGTCTTCTTTGTACGAACGTGGGAATGCACGCATGTACTCTTTCGACAATGGAAGACCTTTGCTTTCACCGAAGTTTGCAATGATAGATTCAGACAGACGGTCATCCCACGTAGACGATACTTCCATTAAATTTTGCTCAATTGTTTTCACGTCCACATCCATGTTGTTGTTATCAACACGAACAATATAGTGCGTTCTTGCTAGCGGGCTTTCAGAGAAGTACGTTGTAAATTCAACCTCTTCTTCACAACCAAAGTACTGTTTCAAGATGCGCTGTGTTTGGCGACGAAGCTCAGTGTTGTAACGATCTTTTGTTACGTAAACCATGCAGCTAAAGAAACGACCAAACGGGTCTTTGCGAACAAACAAACGCAGGAGATCGCGATCTTGCATTTGTACTACGCCCGTACCGACTTCTAGTAGCTCTTCTTCTCGAGCTTGCAGCAGTTCATCACGTGGGTAGTTTTCAAGAATGTTGTGCAGCGCTTTGTAAGAGTATGAACCTTCACGGTAACCACTCGCATCCAAAATACGTTCTACTTTCTCGCGAACAAGAGGAATCGTTTCAACGGTTTGGTTATAAACGGCAGATGTGTAAAGACCAGTAAAGCGGTGCTCACCAATGACCTTACCGTTCTTATCGAACTTCTTAATACCAATGTAATCGTTGTAAGCTGGGCGGTGAATGCGTGAAGCCGTGTTGCCCTTGGTTACGATAAGCACATAAGGCTTTTTCGCTTCAAGACGTGCCGAATCAGAAAACTCAGATAGCTTAACGTTACGTACACGATCTGAGTTCGCAAACAAACCAAGACCTTGCTCCTTGGTCGGTTGCAGTTCAGTGTCGCCGTTAACTGAAACTAGGTCATATTCCTTATAACCCATGAATGTAAAGTTGTGTTCACCTAACCAACGAAGAAACGCCAACGTTTCATCAAAACGTTGGCCATCTACAGGAATGCTCTCTTTCTGCTTTTCTACTTGATTGGTTACTTCTTCAAGTCGTTCTACCATCTTCAACCAATCGTTCACAACTAAGCTAGTATCGGTAAAGATATCCAGTAGCTCCGTTTTAAGAGCTGTCATTTCAGCTTTACTGCTAAGACGGTCAACCTCAATATGGAAAAGCGATTGGAATGCACCTTCGTTATTGCTTACACCGACAACACTGCCCTTATCTGAGCGAGAGATTTGTGTTGGGTTATGAAGCATAAGGTGAGAAGAAAGGTCTAGGCGAGTCAATGCCATTTTTACGGAATCAACAAGGAATGGACTGTCTGGAACGACTATCTCAACGATAGTATGAGTAGACTGCCAACCTTGACGACTTACCGTCGGGTTGAATACGCGTACAGAGATTTCGTCGGCTTTCTTTTCATTGATGTGATGCCATAAGCTAACTACAGCACCATATAAATCGGATTCGTTTCTCTGAGTTAGATCGTCGTGAGAAACGTTACTAAACAAGTGTTGAGCAAGTTGAGTTACGAGAGGTCGATGAGCAAGGTCAAGTTTGTCTTGAATCAGCTTGTAAACTTTTTCAAGTAAAACTGGAACCACAGTTTCACGTGCGGTCATAGTCACACTCCACAATTAGAATTATATTTTATTATTAGGGGGATCACTTAATCTGGTGTTTGAAACGTGCCGTTGAGCTCTTTTCTACTAACGAGTTAAGCAAAGGTAATGCATTCATTTATTGTAAAAGCATTATTGAAAAATAGTTAATTGTTTTGGAGGTGGTAAGAGGTGAAATGTTTGATTATGTGATTAAGATTCCTTTTAACTCACTAGGCATGCCAAGGTTTACAGAGCTTCTAACTTAATAAACTTATTTTTTTGGTCAGTTGTCAGCCTAAACTGCCCTCTAACCCCTATTTGTGTAAGAAATGGTCTGAACCGAGTTGCAGGTAACTGTAAGCGTAAACCTGTTGTTGTTATCACTTGAACTTTACTTGCCGTACCAAAATAGCTGGCCAAAAACTGCTGATATGAGATGTTAAGTTGGAAAATATAGCGATTCATACGATACCTGTATAAATATACAGTGCCAGTGTTTTTTGGCACTTTTAGATGTCTGACGGTGAAACTGAACTTGAAGCTGCTCTAGCTTATCGAAAATTCGATGAACCAGAAACAAAAAATCAGTGGCAGATATTCTCTACCACTGATGACCTTTCGTTGTAGCAAACAGTTTATTAGTAAACCGCTTATTAGCAAACAGTTACCTGAATGCGCGCTGACTTAAGCCTCTAGTGCTTTCGTCACTTTCTCAAACAAGTCTTTTGCTAGGTTGTCCATGTTCTTTAACGTCTCTAGTTCTTTTTTGATAAGAGCTTGACGTTCATCATCGTACTTACGGAACTTAAGTAGCGGGTCAATCAGACGTGAAGCCACTTGCGGGTTGCTGCTGTTCAGTTCTCGTAAGATCTCGCCAGCAAATGCATAGCCTTGACCAGACTTGTCGTGAAATTGAACCGGGTTCATGTTTAAGAATGAACCGACCAAGTTACGGGTACGGTTCGGGTTCTTCAAACTGAACGCCTGGTGCGACATCGACGCTTTGATCACTTCAAGTGCGTTTGAACTTGGGTTTGTACCTTGCAATGCAAACCACTTATCCATAACAAGACCATCGTGTTTCCACTTGTCACTGTAATCCACCATCAAGGTTTCACGACATGGTAGTTGTGCACTGTTTGCCGCGCCCATTGCTGCCATCGTATCTGTCATGTTATTCGCTTGTTGATACATCGCAACAACCAAGTCATTACCCTGCCCAGTATGAGCTAAGTAACTTAAGCAAACTTTACGTAGAGTACGCTTACCAATCGAATCGTGATCGATCGTGTATTCTGTTAGTGCATGGCTGTGATAAACCGCCGCTAACTCGTCTTCAAGTTCTGCAGCTAATGTAACTTTCATCGAGTTAAGAACCGATGAGACCGCATCAATATCAACACGCTCATACCAACCCGATACTTCATTGTGGCTTGGTAAAGAAAGCATTTCTGCAATAAACGCAGGCTCTAGTGAATCACTCAACAGTACGCCACGGAATGCATCAACAACAGAATCAGAAAGCTCAAACGCTTGACCCTGTTGAACCTTCTCAACGTTGCTGCGAATGTACTTCGCCAATAGCATTTGACCCGCATCCCAACGAGAGAATTCATTGCGAGCATTCACCATCAAGAAGATCAGTTCTTCATCTGAGTAGTCATATTCCAATTTCACTGGCGCAGAAAATTCACGAAGTAATGATGGGATCGGTTGCTCAGAAACGTTTTCAAACACGAACGTTTGCTCTGCTTCTTTCACATCTAATACATTATGAACTGGCTTGCCGTTACATTGTAACTCAAAAACTTCACCCGCAGCTGTGTACAGCTCGATATCAAGAGGAATATGCAGAGCCTGCTTTTCCGTTTGCTCATGAGTTGGCGCTGTTACTTGGCGAGTTGTTAACGTGTACTGTTTCTTCTCTACGTCGTACTTACTTTCAACAGACAGCGTCGGCGTACCAGACTGGCTGTACCATAAGCGGAACTGAGATAAGTCAACGCCCGACGCATCTTCCATTGCCGCGACGAAGTCTTCACATGTTGCAGCCGTACCATCGTGACGTTCGAAGTACAGCTTCATGCCTTTTTGGAAACCATCTTCGCCCAACAATGTGTGGATCATACGGATCACTTCACTGCCCTTTTCGTACACGGTCAAAGTATAGAAGTTATTCATTTCTATCACTTTTTCTGGACGAATTGGGTGAGACATCGGACTTGCGTCTTCAGCGAATTGTGGCCCACGAATAATACGAACATTGTTGATTCGGTTTACTGCGCGAGAGCCAAGATCAGATGAGAACTCTTGATCGCGGAATACGGTTAAGCCTTCTTTCAAGCTCAGCTGGAACCAATCGCGACAAGTCACTCGGTTACCGGTCCAGTTATGGAAATATTCATGGCCGATTACTGCTTCAATACCTAGGTAATCTGTATCCGTTGCAGTTTGGTCGTTTGCTAGAACGAACTTCGAATTGAATACGTTCAAGCCTTTGTTTTCCATCGCACCCATGTTGAAGAAATCAACGGCTACGATCATGTAGATGTCTAAGTCGTACTCTAAGTTGAAACGTTCTTCGTCCCACTTCATTGAGTTGATCAAAGAAACCATCGCGTGGCTCGCACGGTCTAGATTGCCTTTATCAACAAAGATTTCTAGGTCAACTTTACGACCCGATTGTGTAGTGTATGCGTCACGAAGTACATCAAAGTCACCCGCTACTAAAGCAAACAAGTACGCTGGTTTTGGATGTGGGTCTTGCCACTTCACCCAATGACGACCGTTTTCAGCTTCACCTTCATCTACACGGTTACCATTACTTAATAAGAATGGGTTCTCTGCTTTGTCTGCAATTACCGTTGTAGTGAATTTCGCCAACACATCTGGGCGATCCATGTAGTAAGTGATACGGCGGAAACCTTCAGCTTCACATTGAGTACAGAACGCGCCACCCGACTTGTACAAGCCTTCAAGTGCACTGTTCCCTTCAGGGTTAACTTCGGTAACGATGGTTAGAGTAAATTCTTTTGGAAGGTCATTCAGCGTAAGTTGAGTTTCAGACTGCTCGTACTGAGTCCATTCGTTGCCTTCAACCAAAACAGAAACCAACTTCAAGCCTTCACCATCAAGTACTAATGTCGTGCTGTCTTTCTCCTGCTTAACACTAGAAACAGCCGTAACAATGGATGCTGAGTCGTACAAATCGAAAGTAAGATCGATTTCAGAAATCGTGTGAGATGGTGATTGATAATCTTTACGATACTTGGCTTGAGGTGTATGTGCCATGACGGGTTCCTTTTGATCGTTATACGTAATTATTTTTTAACTGTATATATCTAAAGGTTGAGCGCCAATAAAACAAGGGGAATATTAAAAAAAGGAGGCATTGTAAGAAAATGCCTCCATGTTTTGCTATTTTATCAATCAAATCAGACAGGAACGCCTAAGAAATGAACTGTGCACAATATTATCAACGAGTACGCCGTTACTGCTAAAACTCACGATTATCGAATGCGATTGAGTACCGCAAACATATCTCCCTCTTCACCTTGCAGCGTTAACACATCGCTGTTCAGTGTATATCGAGTGCCGTGTTCACCGTTCTCATAAAGTAACACTAGTTGATCGCCTTCTGTGTAATACACCCCGCGACGAATGACTTCACCACCTTCTTCATCTGATACTCGGAACATGAATATAAAGTCCGGCTGAAGGACTAAATCCATTTTTTGAATGTTACTCGCACGTAGATCGCTTCCAGACAGTTGGGCACTTGACCAGATTCCCGCCAATGCATTTGGCAAGGCCTTAGTGAACATAACACCGTTAAGATTCAGCATGTTGTGATTACTGCTGTACGCGTAAACCTGAGGTTCTGAGGTATTCAAACCCAAAATAATCGTGTCTTCATTGGCGTTATACAAACCTTCCCAATGATCGACACTGTAGTCTTTCTTTTGGATATCGATAGTGAATGAGTAGTTTGAATCAAGAGTGAGCTTGATCGCTCTAAAGTTTTCAGTGCCTTGCTCAGGATCAGGGTTCATCAAATACCAATCGCCAAGCAGCAAAGGAAGGTCAAAATGGGATAGATTACTATCACTTTTTGATTGTTGGCTACTCGAAGCGACCTCACTCCCAAAAGCCACAAAACTTAAACAAGATAAAAATAGTAGAATCCATTTCATAAGCGTCCCCTCGTTTTCTTTAAGCTTAGGCACGTAATGAATAGAAAGCGAAAAAATATGATCTAAGTCACTAAATTTTAAGTGCGAAGTAACTTAAATGTCATTATCACTCGAAAAATAGTACTTAAGTTTAGTTATTTTTACGGTGCACTTCACAGTCGAAAATCAAATAACAGTGGTTCTGGAACAAGTTAAAAAGCGAGGAAGCATGCCGTTAGCGTGACATCATTCTAGGCAAGAACGCAGGTACAAAAAAAGCGAGCCTAAGCCCGCTTTTCAAATAGTAAGTCTTTAAACAATCACCTTTAACAGGTGTTTTGTTTATTTCTTGATCATATCCAGCATGATAGCAACTGATTCATCAAGATAAGCATCCGGGGCTTCGTAGTCTTTGGGAATATCATCCAACGTTTTAAATGCCTCTAACTTAGCGGCTTTTTGACGTTGGTTAATACGCTCTAGACGAAGCGCATCCGCGTCATCACTCTCTTGTTTACGAACCTTTTCATTGAGGGAAAGGTCGTTGTCGTCTTTATCTGCCTTATACTTTTCAATATCTTGCGCGATAAAGCCAAACTCCATGTCTGTTGCGATACGAGCTTGGTGCTTAGCCGTCAACGCTGCGATTTGCTCATCGTTACGCTGTAACACTGAGTACTTCGCTTTGTCGATGCTGTCCCAAGGAAGAGCATTATCCTCAACACTTTCACCGGTATCTGCAGGATCAATTGGTGTTGGGTAAGCAATATCAGGCACTACGCCCTTGTTCTGCGTACTACCACCATTGATTCGGTAGAATTTCTGGATTGTGTATTGAACGTAGCCCAACTCTTTATCGAACAAATCATAAATATGATTCAAAGAGCGATGCTGTTGCACCGTACCTTTACCGAAAGAGTTTTCACCCAAGATAATTGCACGACCGTAATCTTGCATCGCTGCTGCAAAGATTTCAGATGCTGAAGCACTATAGCGATTCACCAATACCGTTAACGGGCCTTGGTAACTAATTTGACCATCAGTATCGCTGTTCACTTTGACACGACCGTAGCTATCACGAACCTGAACAACAGGTCCCTCTTTGATAAACAAACCAGAGAGTTCAGTTGCTTCAGTCAGTGCACCACCACCGTTGTTTCGAAGGTCAACAATAATACCTTCAACACCTTGCTCTTTAAGCTCGGTGATCAGTTTATCGGTATCTTTAGAAAGGCCAACGTAGAAACTTGGTACTTCTAGTACACCAATCTTCTTGCCGTCTTTCTCGATCACTTCTGATTTAACAGCGCGGTCTTCTAAACGAATCTTATCGCGAACAATTGTGACAACGTGACTTTTTGCATCTTTACCATCTGGCAAGATCTGTAGCTTAACTTTAGTCCCTTTCGGGCCTTTAATAAGTTGTACTACATCGTCTAAACGCCAGCCGATAACATCAACAATCTCTTCGCCATCTTGACCAACGCCGACAATACGGTCGCCATCACTCAATTGTTTGCTGTTTGACGCAGGGCCACCAGCAACTAAAGAACGAATAACAGTGTAGTCGTCGGTCATTTGAAGTACAGCACCAATACCCTCTAGAGATAGATTCATCTCAGATTGGAATTGTTCTGCATTTCTTGGAGAAAGGTAACTGGTGTGCGGATCAACTTCACGCGCAAATGCGTTCATGTAGATCTGGAAAGCATCTTCATTATGCGATTGCGTAATACGCTTCATCGCATTGTTGTAACGCTTTTCCAAAACTTCTTGAATCTCTGGCCACTCTTTACCAGTAAGTTTTAGATTCAACGCATCGTATTTAACGCGTTTTCTCCAAAGCTCATTCACTTCAGCGATATCTTTTGGCCACTCTGCTTCACTGCGATTGAGCTCAATACTTTCATCGGTATCAAACTTAATCTCAGTATCTAGCAAAGACAATGCATATTGAAAACGTTCAAAACGCTTCTGCATAGACAGATTATAAACATCGAATGCAATCTGGTTATTGCCTGCTTTCAGTTGATCATCAATTTGTGTAGATGACGCAGCGAAAGAGTCAATATCAGCTTGAGTGAAGATATTACGATTATAATCCAGCATCTCTAAGTAACGATTAAAGATAGCTTGAGAGAAATCATCGTTGAGATTGAAGTGTTTATAGTGAGAACGAGTAAATCGAGAAGTAACACGTTTACTAGCAGTTTCGTGTTGGACCTCAGGAGCGAGTAGAGGTAAATCGTCCTGATCTAATTTGGCTTCGAGAGCCTGAGCTGAAGCTGCTAGCCAAAAGCTAGCAGCAATCAGTGTCAATTTTGAACGGCATTTCATGCGTAGGAGTATCTCCTTTAAGCGCGCAAGTGCTCCGCTTTAACAACCATTTGTAGGCCGTTTGCTAACTGAACACGCACATCTTCCTTATTGATTTCAACAATGGTCGCAGCCATGTTTCCTTTACCCATGTTCACATTTACTTCTTTGCCAGCGATGAATTCGTCAGCGTTCAAAGCGCGTGTTTCTACAGGCTTTTCTACTTTTGGTGCTTTAGGCGCTTGACGACGAGGCTGTTGAGCTTTCTTCGCCTTAGGTTTCGCTTTGCCTTCTTCACGAGCTTTTTGTGCTTGTTCTTTACGACGAGCCTGAACTTTCGCTTTGCTTTCAGCAAGTGTAGCTTTAGCGTGTTCAACGTGCTCTTCTTCTAGTGTGCCACACGCGTTGCCGTCTAGGTCAACACGTTCTGCGCCAGCTTTTACGCCGTGCAGGTAACGCCATGATGATGTGTACTGTCTTAACGCTGCACGAAGCTGAGTCTTACTTACTTTTTCGTCTTCATTTAGACGTTCAGCAAGATCTTGAAAAATACCAATTTTAAGTGGCTTCGCTTCACCTTCTAGAGTAAAGCATTTAGGGAAACATTCAGCAATATATGCGATAACTTCTTTGCTGTTTTTTAACTTTTCAGTGTTTTCCATGTGGGTTCCTGGTTTTTGCGGTTTTCCGCGAGCATTAAGAAAATATTTTTACGTATTATAGAGAGATGCTTGGGAAAAACCACAGTAAGAGAATAATTTATGCCTTGTTCGCGTGCGAATTAAGCAGCTTTTCCACTTCTGCCATGAAAAATGTCAATCCGTCCTCGTCAATTTGAGAAAAACGACCAACATTTGGGCTATCAATATCAAGAACGCCCGCGATTTTTCCGCCAATCGAGAACGGAATAACGATTTCTGAGTTACTTGCAGCGTCACAAGCGATGTGACCTTCGAACTCATGAACATCATGAATGCGCTGAACTGTATTCGTCGCAACCGCAGTTCCACACACACCACGCCCGACCGGAATTCGCACACAAGCAGGTTGACCTTGGAAAGGGCCCAGTACAAGTTCGTCTTTTTCCTTAGCTAAATCCTGCTTCATTAAATAGAAACCCGCCCAATTCAAGTCATCCAATTCCATGAATAATAATGAACTGATATTAGCAAGATTAGCAGTTAGATCGGTTTCTGATTCAATTAATGCAACGGCTTGTTTGGTTAAGCGTTGGTAATGTTCTATTTTCATATTAACTTCCAATTAAATTGAGACTTCCATTATCAAGAGAACGCAGTAGAATGCGGCCATCAAACTAAATAGGACTTATTCTCATTACAATGAACAATTCAGAAGACACTATTAGCCGTTCTTGGTTGATAACTCAAGTAAAAAAACACAAGTCCAAATTACTGTTTGCTAACATTATTGCCATATTTGCAACTCTCATTAGTGTCCCTATCCCGTTGCTCATGCCATTAATGGTTGATGAAGTATTACTCGATAAGCCCGCTTCAGGCTTAGAGATGATGAACCACCTACTTCCATCTTCATTACAAACACCGACTGGCTATATAGCACTAACTTTGTTGTTAGTGATTATCATGCGCTCCGTTAGCCAAGCGTTGAACATTCTGCAAGGGCGTCAGTTTACGCTTGTGTCCAAAACAATTACCTATCAAATGCGCAGCAAGATGATAGATAAGCTTGGCCGCATCAGTATTCGACAATACGAAACCAAAGGCAGTGGCGGTATTAACGCCCACCTAATAACAGACATAGAGACAATAGATAAGTTCATTGGCTCGACTCTTTCTAAATTTATCATCAGCTTCCTGACCGTGTTCGGGACAGCGATCGTGCTGTTGTGGTTAGAGTGGCGTTTAGGATTGTTCATTTTATTGGTCAATCCTGTTGTAATTTATTTCTCCCGTAAACTAGGCAGCAGGGTCAAACACCTTAAGAAATACGAAAACCAATCTTTCGAGCGCTTTCAAAACCGTTTGGTGGAAACCTTAGACGGCATTTACCAACTGCGTGCGGCGAATAAAGAACGTATCTTTCTCGATGAACTTAAGGTTCAAGCAAACCAAGTAAGAATCGATGCAGACAAATACGCTTGGCAATCTGAAGCTGCTGGCCGTGTTTCGTTTCTGCTGTTCTTACTAGGTTTCGAGCTTTTCCGTGCCGTCGCGATGCTAATGGTGTTATTCAGTGACTTAACCATTGGTCAGATTTTCGCGGTATTTGGCTACTTGTGGTTCATGTTAGGCCCGGTCCAAGAGCTACTAGGGATTCAATTCTCTTGGTATAGCGCGAAAGCGGCACTACAACGCATCAACGATCTTCTTCAGTTAGAAGAAGAGAAGCGCCCTATCAGTAAAGTGAACCCATTTACTGAAGATCAAGAAGTGACAGTTGACATCGAAGACGTTACATTCTCTTACACATTAGAAAACACTGTTTTAAATAGGCTATCGCTGCACATCCCTGCAGGTAAAAAAGTCGCTTTGGTCGGTGCGAGTGGAGGGGGTAAATCTACGTTAATCCAGTTGCTGATTGGGGTTTACCAAGCAGACTCAGGTTGCATTCGCTATAACGGTGAAACAACCGATGACATCAGCTTTGATGTAATACGCAATCAAATTGCCGTTGTTTTACAACAACCTATACTCTTTAACGATACATTAAGGCATAATCTGACCCTTGGTGCTGAATACGACGAAATGTCGTTGTGGCGTGCGCTTGAAGTCGCTCAAATGCAAGATGTCATCAAGCAACTGAGCAATGGCTTAGATACACAAATTGGTAGGAATGGCGTTCGACTGTCTGGTGGTCAACGACAACGCTTAGCAATAGCTCGTATGGTGCTGAGCAATCCTAAGTTTGTTATTCTTGATGAAGCGACATCTGCACTCGATACAGCAACAGAGTCAGCACTGCATAAAGCGTTGAGCGAGTTTTTGAAAGATCGCACAACTTTGATAGTGGCTCATCGATTATCAGCGGTGAAACAAGCCGATCTAATCTATGTTTTAGAAGATGGACAAGTCACACAGACGGGAACACATGGTGAATTGGTTGAACAACAAGGACTCTATCAAACACTCTACGGCAGTGTGCAATCGCACGCCTGATGTTTGTGGCTCTGAGTCTTTAAGTCGGGTTGCTAACCTAACTTACGTTTCAACTTGGGAGGTCGCGTGACCTCCCCATCCGTAACCAACCCTTTATCAACAAAACACCAATGCGACAGCAGCTCAGTGCGTCTTTGCCAGGGCTGCGAACTTCCCGTAGATAAAATGGACATCCCTTTAGGGAAATCAGCTTACTGTCCAAGGTGTGGTACTCAGCTTTATAGAGGCGGTACCCCTAGCCTCTCTGGAAACCTAGCAATCGCAATTACCTGCTTATTGCTGTTTATCCCATCGCACTTTTTTGAATTCATCAGTATTCGCCTGATTGGCGTCATGATACCCGCGACGTTACCATCGGGTGTTTTTACCTTAATGGGCGAAGGCTTCCCTCTGCTTGGCTTACTGATCCTGTTCTGCAGTTCGATCGCTCCGTTGCTCGTGTGTACATCGGTACTCATTACCCATTTATCATTGCGATTCAAATTTTTTACACCATTTAGGTATGCGTTAGCCATCATCCAGACATTAAAACATTGGATGATGTTGGATGTGTTTCTGGTAAGTTTGGCGGTCTCATGTTTCAAACTGCAAGATTACTCAGATATTTTTGTCGGCCCTGGATTGGTTGGCCTCATTCTTCTGCAGCTTTTCAGTGTATTGTTGGTAAGCCGCATCAGCGTGCGTCGCTACTGGGAAGCTTGGACAAAAGAATCTGACTACTCATTTACTGAAAGTAAGAACGTACACTGTCACAACTGCCACCTATCTCAACCGGATGGGCATACTTGCGTGCGTTGTCACCATGACTTATACCACCGCAAGCCCTACTCTATACAGAAGACATGGGCACTGTTGTTTGCCGCATCAGTGGCTATTGTCCCAGCCAACGTCATTCCGATTTCTATCCTTATCACCAACGGACAAAGGCTAGAAGACACAATAATTTCCGGTGTCGCGTCGCTAATAAATAGCGATATGTATGGCATTGCAGCGATCATTTTCATTGCCAGTATCGTCGTTCCCGTCGCGAAAATACTGGGCCTCGCGTACATCTTAATCTGTATCAAGATGAAGCGTACGATTTACCACAGGCAACGTATGACCATCTATTTCATCGTAAAATGGGTGGGAAAATGGTCGGTAATGGATCTGTTCGTTATTTCGATCATGATGACCTTGGTCGACCGCGGGCAAATTTTAAACTTTACACCAGGTTATGGTGCAGTCGCTTTTGGCGTCGTAGTTGTTCTCACGATGCTAGCAGCGGAAAGCTTAGATCCTAGGCTAATTTGGGATAACTACACCTCTAAAGATGAGTCAGTGAATGAACAACGATAACCAATCACAAACGTCATATTCACCAGAAGTAAGGAAAAACAAAGGCATCTCCCCTTTGTGGATTCTGCCGATATTAACCGTCGCCTTAGCCGGTTGGTTGGTCATGAAATCGATACACGATGCTGGGCAACGTGTGCAAATATACTTCTCAGATGCCGCAGGTTTAGTCGCAGGTCGAACAACGATTCGTTACCAAGGCTTAGAGGTGGGTATGGTGCGCGACATCACCTTATCCAAAGATCTATCGAGCATCTATGTCGATGCTGACATCTACCCAGAAGCGAAGAAACTACTATCAAAAGGCACACGTTTTTGGCTCGTAAAGCCAACGGCCAGTTTGTCTGGTATCTCTGGGTTAGATGCACTTGTTTCAGGTAACTATATCGCTATACACCCTAGCGAAACTAAAGAAGAGCCAGAAACCGTTTTTCAGGCTTTAGAGTCGTCCCCTTCTGATTTGCTGGCTTCTGAAGGTCTAAACATCTCATTGACGACCAAAGATCTAGGTGGTGTGTCTGTTGGCTCTCAAATCGTTTACCGTAAAATCCCAATTGGTGAGGTTTACAACTACCAGTTAAACGACAACGCGAAATCCGTTACGATTCAAGCGTCGATTAAAGATGAATACAGCCATATCATTACCGACCAAAGCCGTTTTTGGAATGTCAGTGGCTTAGGTGCCAGTATTGGCTTTTCTGGTGTTGATGTTCGCTTAGAGAGCCTAAGTGCATTGCTTGGCGGTTCAATTGCGGTCGACTCTCCAGGAGAAGGCCAACCGGTTGAGATGAATACTAAGTTCAAACTCTACCCAGATCTGAAAACAGCGGGTCGAGGTATCTCTATCAAGATTGCCGTTCCCGATGATAATAAAATCAGTGCAACGGGTGCTCCGATCATGTATCGCGGCATTGAAATCGGTCAAATCACTGATTTATCGCTAAGTGAAGGGCGTGAAAACGTCGTTGCATCTGCCGCTATCCAACCGGCATTCAGTGACTTTTTAAACAGCGGCAGTAAATTCGTTCTAGAAGAGGCTGAACTGTCGCTTACTGGCATGAAAAACATTGCCAATTTAGTGACAGGTAACTTTTTAACCTTGGTACCGGGTGAAGGTGAAAAGGCGCGTCGATTTACTGCAATCCGCAAAAATGAATTCAGTCAGGAACAAGAGAAATCCGTTGCGATTCGCTTAACGTCGAACAATTCGTTCGGGTTAGATGTCGGTACACAACTTCTCTACAAAGGCATTGCCGTTGGCTCTATCATCCATGTGGGATTAGTTGATGGTGTTGGTACGGGCTCTGATAAACACGAAGTCTTCATGGATGCACTTATCGATAATGAGTACGCGCACCTTATCAAAAGCCACAACCGTTTCTTTGTGACAGGCAGTGCGACGGCAGAGCTAACCGAATCAGGCTTGAGTGTTACGGTCCCACCAGCAAAACAGCTTCTTACCGGCTCGATTAGCTTTGTGAGTGAAGGTAAATCTGAAGCTCGAACGGACTACCAACTTTTCCAAAGTAAGTCGTTAGCAGAAATTGCTAAGTTTAATCAGTCTGGTTCAAAGACACTTTCTTTGTTTGCCAGTGAGTTACCTTCAATTTCTAAAGGCAGTCCACTCCTCTACCGCAACCTACAAGTGGGTAGTATTTCTGATTTTCAGCTTGCCGACGGTGGCGTAAGAATCAAAGTCACAATCGAAAATCGTTACACGCACTTACTCAACAAGCACACTGTTTTCTGGAACCGATCAGGCGTTGAGGTTGATGCGTCGCTATCGGGTATCAGCATTAAAGCGGCACCAGTTAAAACCCTTATCCAAGGCGGTATTGCTTTTGACTCTCTGCCGGGAATCGACAACAAACTTGGTGACGTGTGGAAGCTTTACAAAGATTCAAAATCTGCTCGAAAATTTGGCCGCGCGATTACTATCACCTCTTCTGGCGATCAAGAAGTCAACAAGGGCATGGCGATCAAATATCAAGGTGTCACTGTTGGTGAGGTTACTTTGGTGATTCCGAACTTCAACAAGGGCGGCATTGAAATTACTGCGCGTATTTTACCTGAGTACGTCGACAAGATTGCCGTGACGAACAGTCACTTCTGGTTGGCAGAACCTGAGATTGGCCTTAATGGCATCAAAAACGTCTCTGCGCTGCTCTCTAAACACATCAACGTAGACCCGGGCAAAGGTGAAAGAAACACGAAATTTGAGCTTAGCAAAGGACCTGTGCAGCCTGAAGGCAAGATATTCCAACTGCAAAGCGAAACGCGCGGCTCAGTATCTGAAGGTACACCTATCCTATTCCGTGAACTAGAAATTGGCAGTGTTATAGATGTTCAGCTGGGCGAGTTTGCTGATCGCATCATATCTACGATTCAAATAGAACCTGACTACGCGTATCTAATCCGCGCAAACACCGTGTTCTGGAACGTGTCGGGCGTCGATGTCTCTATCGGCCTGTCAGGCGCAAACATCAAAGCCGGAACGGTAGACAGCTTGTTAAGAGGTGGTATTACATTCTCAACGCCACCGACAAATGAACTTCAACCAGTAGCAAGCGAAGATCAGTCTTTCTACCTCTATCCTCAAGCCGAAGATGAGTGGAAATCATGGAGAACCGCAATTCCTCGTCCATAGAGTGAACTCTCTGACGTTTCTGGAAGATTAATTCTTCATCAAAATGCAGCCATTAGGCTGCATTTTTGTTGTTTGCTGCAAATATGGTTTAGGACGGCCTCATTTTGCTTTAAACTCCCCGCATTAATGCAATAAATCGAGATACTCTTTTGCACGCTAACGTATATATTCCTGAAGAATTCCTAACGCACATCGAAGCAATCATGCCTAGTCATCTAGATATGGCTTCTTTTGTTGCGTCATGCCAAAAACCACTTCGTAAAAGTATTCGAATCAACACATTGAAAATCAGTGTTGAAGACTTCCTAGTACGAGCAAAAGAGAAAGGCTGGGAACTGGAACCTGTACCTTGGTGTGAAACGGGCTTTTGGATTACAGCGGACGAAAGTGAAGCGCCACTAGGTAATACGGCAGAACACATGTCTGGTCTTTTCTACATCCAAGAAGCCAGCTCGATGATGCCACCCTCGGCACTTTTCCAAGGCGAAGCTGATTACCAAGCGGTGCTAGACACTGCGGCTGCACCAGGCTCTAAAACAACGCAAATCGCTGCGCTAATGAATAATCGCGGTGTATTGGTTGCCAATGAGTATGCAGCAAGCCGTGTGAAAGTCCTTCACGCCAACATCGAACGTTGTGGCGTTCGTAATGCCGCTCTAAGTAACTTTGACGGTCGAGTTTTTGGTGGTTGGTTACCAGAACAGTTTGATGCTGTGTTGCTAGACGCACCCTGCTCTGGCGAAGGCACCATTCGTAAAGATGCCGATGCGATGAAGAACTGGACGTATCAATCAGTGGTCGACATTGCCGACACGCAAAAAGATCTGATTGAAAGTGCATTCCATGCTCTTAAACCTAATGGTGTTTTGGTTTACTCAACGTGTACGCTTAGCACCGAAGAGAACCAACAAGTGTGTCATCACCTAAAAGAAACCTTTGGTGATGCGGTTGAATTCGAATCTCTGGAATCACTATTCGACAACGCAAAAGCAACCACGACAGAAGAAGGCTTTCTTCACATCTTCCCACAGGTCTATGACTCTGAAGGTTTCTTTGTTGCACGTATCCGTAAACTAGCGTCTGTTACTCCACCAGAAGTTAAAAAACGTATGGGTAAATTCCCATTTGAAAAAGCATCAAAGAAAACTCAGCAAGAAGTCGCTGAACAACTAATGAGTACTCTCGATATCGAATTGCCAAGCGATACTCAGGTTTGGATTCGCGACAAAGACGTTTGGCTATTCCCAGAAGCGCTAGAGCCGATGATCGGTGAGTTCCGTTTTTCTCGCATGGGAATCAAGATCGCTGAAACCCATAAAAAAGGTTACCGCTGGCAGCACCAAGTAGCGACAACGCTCGCAACAGGTAATGAAGCTAATGTTGTAGAGCTTAGTATTGAAGATGCTCGTGAATGGTTCATGGGCCGCGATGTTCGCCCTGAAAACTTGTCAGGAAAAGGTGAAGTACTAGTGAAGTACAATGGTGCAATCATCGGCCTTGGTAAGTGGGTTGGCAACCGAGTGAAGAACGGTTTACCACGCGAACTCGTGCGCGATAAGAACCTTTTCTAAAAGCGTTCGCACTGAGTACACCTTAATAAACAAAAAGCCCAAACAACGTTAATTGTTTGGGCTTTTTCTATTCTATCGGCCATATAAGTCAGTGTGCGAGCGCTTGTAAATCAACAGCTAATTATATAAATATCAATTCAAGTCACTATTTCCAAAAAGAAAAATCGCACTTTAGAGAATCTAAACTAGACTTCAATCTAACAGTCAAAAGATTAAAACGATTAGCGTAGGCTCTTCGGAGCCCTTTCCCCTAAGCCCAAACAGGAAGGTTTGGGCTTTTTTTTGACCGAAAGGACCGCTTACTTAACTAAGCTGATACCTTCTTTGTCGATAGTGATCTTGCCAGATTTGTATAGACCACCAATTGTCTTCTTGAACGTACCTTTGCTGGTTCTGAATGCAGAGAAAATAACTTCAGGAGAAGACTTATCATTCAAAGGCAGGTAACCGCCTTTCTTCTCAAGCAGGTCAAGAACCTTAGTGCTTAGGTCATCCATCTTAGCCACACCAACCTTCTGAAGAGACAAATCAATCTTACCGTCTTCTTCACGAACGTTTTTAATGTAGCCTTTTAGTGTTTTACCAATGAACAGCTTACCGATGATGTCAGATGGGAAAATCATACCCCAGTGTTCACCGTTCACGATCGCTTTGTAACCTAACTGGCTGCGCTCAGCGATAATGAGATCGACTTGCTCATTTTGCTTATAAGTCGCAGGCGTGTTGTCTAACCATTTGTTGAACTTCGTTGTACCAACGATACGGCTCGATGCTTTATCGATATACACATATACTAAGATTGACTGACCTTCGTTTAAACGGCCACGCTGCTCGCTGAAAGGAACAAGAAGGTCTTTACCTTTCACGCCCCAGCTCATGAATGCACCAGTGCTGTTAACACCTTCAACCGTCATCAAACCAAACTGGCCTACTTGAGCTATTGGTTTTTCAGTCGTTGCAGCGATCTGGTTGTCAGAATCTATGTATAAGAAAACATCTAGCTTTTGACCAATTTCAACACCTTCAGGAGTAAATCGTTTCGGCAGCAACACGGTTCCATAGTCGCTCGCGTCAAGGAATACACCGAAGTCTGCTTGTTTTACTACTTCTAAGTTGTTTATTTGACCAATATTAATCATCAAGATTTTCTCTACTTTAAATTTGGCGGTGATTATACGTGATCTCTGATATGCTTTCGCTAGTTTCATTCATATTTTTACATTCTAGGAGACATCGTTGATCACCGTTGATAAACAAGATGCGATAACACTCAAAATTAACCATGCAATGGCGAAGACCAAAAAGCTCGACATGGACGTTTATCTATTCATTCCCGGTGAACTTGGACTGACTCCTGAAGTGCTTTCTGAAAGTGCCTTTTTCTACAGCTCAATCACTCAAAAACGTGCCTACTATAGTGACAAAACACTTTTACCTTTGGTACACAGTCGCTTGGCAAAACGTGGACGCTTATCTACAACACAGTATCGTGTCAGTTTGAGTCTGTTTGCCTACCAATATGTTATCGCGTTAGATAAAGCAGTCAGCAGCTTAAATAAAACTGATAGTGACGACGTAACGGCTGATGAAGTAGATGAAGTCATTGAATTGGCTTTAGATATCTTGAAGAAGCTACGCCGAAGCATCCCTTACGAAGAAAATCTCAAGCGCTACTACGCTAATATCGATAACTACCTATCTTGGTATACCGAGCAAAAGTTCCTATCGCTAGTTTCACACATGCCACGAGGTAGTGAGTATTCAACGATTAAAGAACGACTCTTAACGCTTTGTGATAAAGAGACCGCGCACCGTAAACTGAACCGCTACAACTCAGCAAGAGTTCGAGAGGACGTTACCCGCTTGAGTAACAAGATGCGTTTGCTGCGTCGTTTGATTGAACACCCTATCGTGCTTAAAGAAAAGACAACGTCGATGGGTAAGAATGTTAAGCGTGCCGTGAAAGGCATCGCGACCGGTTTGGTGATGGTTGTCGTGACCACTACTGTGATCTTGGCTCGTGACTTTCTTGGTGAGATTACCGCCTCTTTCATCGTGGCAATGTCTTTCATTTACGCACTGCGTGAGATCTTTAAAGATGACTTGAGAGACATCCTTTGGCGCTGGCTGCGTAAAGGCAAGCCAAAATGGAAGCGTCGTTACTATGATCCAACGACCAACAAGTCAGTAGGCCATAAACTGGAATGGTTGGACTACGCAAATTTTTCTAAGCTTGCAGATCGCATTCAGTCGATCCGTAAAAAGCGTGTGGTACAACGTGAAGAGCAAATCTTGCATTACCGCTCTCATACTGAGATGTCGACATCGACCTTTATGAGTGGTTATGAGGAGACTCGTGAAACGTTATCGATCAGCCTAAGAGCGCTGACACGGTTGATGGATAAAGGCTCAAACAAGATCTACCGCTTGAATGAAGGACAAGTGAGCCGCGAATCAGTAGAAAAGCGTCATCTTCTCAACCTGATCATTAAAGAGAACAACCATGATAACGAACCAACCTACTACCGTTGGAAGATCGTTATGAACCGTTCAAAAATAGTTGATATTGAGCAGATCACTCAAGAGTCATAGAGCCGTTATAAAGTTCTCTATAACGGTATGTGGAAACCATTCACATACCGTTGTTTTATCTCTTCAACGTTACCCATGACTTCTAAACCAAAATCTATTATTTAATCGCTATTTTCTTGAAGGGACTTTCTTAATTGAAAGCGTAAGCGTGAACTCCGCCATCGGCTCGTCACCATGTAAAGATGGGCAAGTCGCGATAATGGTTACGGGTTGATTGACCCGTTCTCCGGTCGACATGGTTTCTGCCAGCATAGTGTTGATCAGCTGACCGTCGTTACAAGTGAAATGCACATCACCTTCAGGGCGCTTCAAAAAGTTACCCGTCACCTCTTTAAAAGCCAACGAGATCTTTTCACCTTGCTGCTGAGATTTGCTCATCGCAAGAAACCCACCCGCGACATCCGCACCTACAGCCAAAACGCCAAAGTACATACTGTTAAGGTGATTCTTAGTACGCCTTCTAAGCGGGATTTTCACTTCAACATGTTGGTTGTCCAACGCGAGTAGTTTTGGTCGGCACAACCAGATAAGTGGGACTTTGAAAAAGCCAAACATGCTTAAGTAGAAATTTGCTTTTTGTAGAGGGGTCAACATTCGGATTACCTAGTCAAATCAGTCATCAGACCAGTTAATCGATTAGCGATAGAGATGTCAAAAAAAATGTTACAAAAAAGAGATATCATCGCACAATGATATCTCTTTCATTCTCAAAGCATTAGCGCCTTAAGTCGGCTTATCAGGCAAGCTAATCGATTTACGCAGTCACGACCGTTTCTACGCATTCAAGATCAGCTATGTAACCTTGTAGACGTGGGTAATCCACTAAGCCTTGAGTTACTAGCAGCACTGGCTTCTTCGCGTTCAGGGTTGCTTTAACAATCATATCCAACAAGGTAATAACCGCTTCGTTTTGTGGATCAAAAGCGTGCTGCTGAGCTTCATTGTGTTTGTCTACGCCTAAAGTGAAAGACGCTAAGCTATCAACGTTTACCACTACACCATCGAAGTAATGCAGTAAACGTTCGCTCAGTAGCACTGCAGACGGCACATCGCACGAGAACAGTACTTTCAAACCGTTAAGGCCGCGTGGTAGCCCTTGCTCGGCAAGCAGGTCAATAATCTTAGCGGCATCGCTTAACGCACGAACGTAAGGCACAACTACTTCAACGTTGATGCCCTGCTCACGTAATGCCTTAATAACCTGACATTCTAAAGCGAAAGCCTTGCTGTATTCTGGTGTCGCGTAACGAGCAACGCCACGAACACCTAGTGCAGGGTTAATCTCTTCTGCTTCACAGTTCCCGCCAAGCAGCGAACGGAATCCATAGCTGTCTGCACTGCTTAATGCGATACGAACAGAAGTGTGATTTGGCTGAACGGCAGCTTGAATGGCAATCACTAAGGTCGAAACAAAATGCTCATCGACTGTTTTATCGCCAAGGATCGCTTCTAAAGACGTTTTTTCAATATCAGTCAAAGTATCTAAGTGACTCTCGATACTTGGGTGGTAGAAGACACGATCCATCACTAATTCTGATAATGAAACGTATAAGTGGTTAGAATTATTATTATCGTTGTAAGAAGGCAGCACATCACCTAAGACGAGTTCTGGGTGCAAAGTGCTTTGATTTTCTTGAGTCATTGCTGCTCCAGCATTTTTATGTTGTGTTCAAACGAAAATACCGATAGCTGCCTGTTAATACAAGTGAAAATCCCTTATTTGACGCTGGCCTGCTGATAAAAATAAGAATATTAGCAATAACTGAGATAACTTTGACTCAATAGAGTTTATTCCTCTGTTCAATTCCGTTATCTTAACCACTCCGCAATAGAATAAAAAAGCTATCACATGCCATTAAAAACTGATGAGTTGAGAACCCAAGCTCTGGGTCCTATGCCAACTCCTGCCGAACTAGGCAATGCACACCCTATTACTGACGACGTTGCTGAGCGCATTAAAAATTCTCGCCGCCAAATCGAAGATATCCTAACTGGTCGTGATAACCGCCTATTAGTTATCGTAGGCCCTTGCTCTGTTCACGATACAGATGCGGCACTTGATTACGCTGAGCGCCTAAGCAAAATTCAAGACCAGTACAAAGATGAACTGTTCGTTGTAATGAGAACCTACTTCGAGAAGCCTCGTACTGTTGTAGGTTGGAAGGGTTTGATTACAGATCCTAACCTTGATGGTTCATACGCACTTGAAACAGGCTTGAGCAAAGCTCGTAAGCTTCTGCTAGATATCAACAAGCTTGGCCTCGCTACCGCGACTGAATTCCTTGATATGATCACAGGTCAGTACATTGCAGACCTCATCACTTGGGGTGCGATTGGCGCTCGTACAACTGAATCTCAGATTCACCGTGAAATGGCTTCTGCACTGTCTTGCCCTGTTGGCTTCAAGAACGCGACCAACGGCAACATCAAGATTGCTATCGATGCAATTCGTGCAGCACATGCTTCACACTACTTCTACTCTCCAGATAAGAACGGCCGCATGACGGTTTACCGTACTTCTGGCAACCCATACGGTCACGTTATTCTACGTGGTGGTGATAAAGGCCCTAACTTCGACGCTGAATCTGTAGATACTGCATGTAAGCAACTGGCTGAATTCGATCTACCTCAACGTTTGGTTGTAGACTTTAGCCACGCTAACTGTCAGAAGCAACACCGTAAGCAGTTAGAAGTTGCACAAGACATTTGTGAGCAAATTAAATCTAACAAGAACCAAATTGCAGGCATTATGGCAGAGAGCTTCATTATTGAAGGCAACCAGCCAATGACAGACATCAACAACCTAGAATATGGCAAGTCGATTACTGACCCATGCCTAAGCTGGGAAGATACTGCAACAATGCTAGACATGCTTGCAACAGCAATTAAAGATAGAAACTTAGCTTAAGGAAACAACACAATGCCATCATTTGACATTATCTCTGAAGTAGAAGCAGTAGAACTGCGTAACGCAGTAGACAACGCAAACCGTGAACTATCGACTCGTTTCGATTTCCGCGGCGTTGACGCAAGCTTTGATTACAAAGATGAATCAGTAAAATTGACTGCTCAAGACGATTTTCAACTGAAGCAAATGCGCGATATCCTTCGCAGCAACCTAACGAAGCGTAATGTTGATCCTAACGCGATGGAAGCGAAAGCGGCAGACCAAACAGGTCGCACTTGGCACCAAACGGTTATCTTTAAGCAAGGCATTGAAACTGATGTCGCTAAGAAGATCGTTAAGCTAATCAAAGACAACAAAGTTAAAGTTCAAGCTTCTATCCAAGGCGACAAAGTTCGTGTTACTGGTAAGAAGCGTGATGACCTACAAGCTGTTATGGCTCTAGTTCGCAGCGGTGAACTTGGTCAACCTTTCCAGTTTGACAACTTCCGCGACTAATTATTGAGTTTGAGCGACCGCCTATTTGGGTTGTTCATTCATCAGCACAATGTCGTGTATGAAATAGCAAAAAGCCACTTCTTTATAGGAAGTGGCTTTTTATTTATCGGGTCCAGTTTTAGTTTTATTCCGAGCCTCTAGCCGATTTAAAACAACCAGAAAGCTCTTATTTCAACTAGAAACAACTACCTCAACTGAGTACTTGGGCTGGTGACAATTTTAGGTCTTTGCCGACCAACAGATTAAACTCTACGCTTGCTGGTGGAATAAACACACACACTCGTAATTTCTCTGCTCTTGCTTGCTCAAGCTTGGTTGATAGCTCTCCGCTGTTGGCGTAGCTCTCTCTTTCTGCATCTCGGCGGCACAGGTCGATAAATTCAAATGGACAATCGCTCGGTGAAAGTACGAGCTCTGCCTCCTGCATCAAACGTAAAGCCTTCATAGACAGCAGCTCGATATCTTGCTCGAATTCAATCCAAGTGACCTGCCCTTCGCTATCAATGCCTTCGGTTAGCGCTTGCTGGTAGTAAGCCTCTAACTGCTCTCTGTCAGTCACCTGCTCAATAAAGCTCGATGACAAGAATCGCTCCCAAAATTTACGACGCTCGTCGACGGTTGGGAATGACTCTTTGATTGAATTGCGTTTTGATGCACCGAAGTCTGCTATCAAACCTATGTTTTGTGGCAATACCGTTTCGAGTTTTTCTCTGATATTTCTTACTAAAACAGGTGATGCACCGCCACTAGAGATGGCAATTTGGATTCTTCCGCGATTTATCATCGAAGGTGTGATGAAGTCGCAGTAAGGAAGATCGTCAACCACATTGACTAAAATGCCCAGTTTTTTCGCATCATTATACACTTGGTGATTCAAGCTTGGGTTGTCTGTTGTGGCCCAAACCTGCAAGTAATTTTTCGATATGATCTGTGACGAGTAAAAGTTTTGAACCCAGTGAAGCTTGTTCTCGTCCACAAGCTGCTTTAAGTAAGGCGCTACCTTGGGAGACACCAAAGTCACATCCGCTCCCGCTCGTAGTAAGCTATCGACTTTACGGCAAGCAACCTCACCCCCACCAACCACTAAGATTGGCTTATTTTCTACATCCAAAAACATTGGGAAATAACGCATGTTCTTCCTTGAGACTACTTCAATAACTATTCAGCCATGCTACCAAATTTGGAGCATATTCATAACTATCGAAGTGTAATAAAAATATTTATTGACCAAATTTCAACATTTCTTAAGTTTAATATTTCATCATTGTGATGTGGATTCAGAATATTTATCTAGTCGATTATCAATATAAAAATCTAAATCTCGTTGCACCAACAGTGTGAACCGTTGCACTATTTACATTCACTTAACATTTGGTCATTCTAATTGTGTTCGGATTTGTGATTTCATTCAAAATTCTTTTTAAATTATACATTTGTGAAACTACGGATCCTTTCCTAACCTTATAAACAGTTGTTTAAATCGCACACAGTTTCATTTGCAAAATGCAACTCGTTTAATTTGAACAACAAGGTCATAGAAAACGCAACACATAAGAGAAACTCAAACGAGCACGAGTATCAGGTGTCACCTGGTTAACAAGGAAGGATACAAATGACAAATAAACTAACACTTCTTGCTTCAGTAGTAGCTGCATCAACTGCGATGATGGCAACATCGGCATCAGCGGCAGAAAGCACTCTGGACAAAGTCACATCTCAAGGTTTTCTAACTTGTGGTGTAAGTACCGGTCTTCCAGGGTTCTCTAACCCTAACTCAAAAGGTGAATGGGAAGGAATTGATGTTGAGTATTGTCAAGCTCTTGCAGCGGCTGTACTCGGTGACAAGACTAAAGTTAAGTATGTACCTCTAACAGCAAAAGAGCGTTTTACTGCGCTTCAATCTGGCGAAATCGACGTACTATCTCGTAACACAACATGGACATTACATCGTGACACTGCTCTAGGTCTGAACTTCGTAGGCGTTAACTACTACGATGGTCAAGGCTTCATGGTTAAGAAAGAACTTGGCCTAACAAGTGCTCAAGAGCTTGATGGCGCTTCTGTATGTGTTCAATCAGGTACAACAACTGAACTTAACCTAGCCGATTACTTCCGTAACAGTGGCATGTCTTACAAGCCAGTGGTATTCGATACGGCAGCACAAACATCGAAAGGTTTCGACGCAGGTCGTTGTGACGTACTAACAACTGACCAATCTGGTCTATACGCACTTCGCCTAAACCTAGCTGATCCTAAATCTGCAGAAGTACTTCCTGAAATCATCTCTAAAGAGCCTCTAGGCCCTGTTGTTCGTCAAGATGATGATCAATGGTTTAACGTTGCTAAGTGGACACTTTCAGCAATGATTAACGCGGAAGAATACGGCATCTCCTCTAAAAATGCAGACGAAATGCTTAAGTCAAAAGATCCAAACATCAAACGTATTCTTGGTGTAGACGGTCCTAAAGGTAAAGGCCTTGGCATTCGCGACGACTGGGGTTACCAAGTAATTAAGCAAGTTGGTAACTACGGTGAGAGTTTTGAGCGTACTGTTGGTACAGGTTCTCCACTTCAAATCTCTCGTGGTGTAAATGCATTATGGAATGCGGGCGGCTTTATGTACGCTCCACCAATCCGTTAATAAATTTTCAAGCATCAATTAGGGCGGAGTTTTCCGCCCTATTTATTAAATGGATTTGAGGTTATAGTAGTATGAAACCTAATGAAACTATTTCTCCAGCTCAGGCAAAGCCACAGCCCAAAAGTGCCAACTTATTTTACAACCCCACTTTTCGCTCCATCATTTTCCAAATTATCGCCGTCGGGGCGCTTTGTGCTTTCTTTTACACGATTGTAAATAATGCACTCACAAACTTAGATTCCCGTGGTATCACCACTGGTTTTGATTTTCTCTCACAAGAAGCTGGTTTTGGTATCGGCTTAACACTGATTGAATACGACGAGACCTACTCATACGGTCGTACATTCTTTATCGGTCTTCTCAATACCGCTTTGGTTTCAGTACTCGGCATCATGCTAGCTACAGTGCTGGGCTTTAGTATGGGTATCGCTAGGCTCTCTTCAAACTGGCTAGTTAGCCGATTTGCAGCTGTCTACATTGAGATATTCCGAAATATCCCTCTG
The DNA here is from genome assembly GCF_041467515.1 of Vibrio sp. 10N.247.311.12. Classification (NCBI taxonomy): domain Bacteria; kingdom Pseudomonadati; phylum Pseudomonadota; class Gammaproteobacteria; order Vibrionales; family Vibrionaceae; genus Vibrio; species Vibrio sp. 10N.247.311.12. The sequence continues at coordinate 7,361 of NZ_JBFSUV010000019.1, read as the reverse complement.
CTATTACAAATCTTTTTCTGGTATTTCGCCGTTCTACAAGCCTTGCCTTCTGCTCGTCAAAGTATGAGTCTAGGTGAAGCAATTTTCTTGAACGTACGCGGGTTGTACTTCCCTGCTCCAGTCTTTGAGCAAGGCAGTAGCATTGTCATCGCATCATTGATTGTCGGTATTATCGCTACGTTTATTATCAACATCTGGGCTAAGAACAGACAGAAACTGACCGGCCAACAAACACCGATGTTGCGAATTGCCGCTGCGTTGATTTTAGGCTTACCGTTGATAACTTACTTTGTTATGGGCATGCCTATCTCTGCAGATTACCCTGTGTTGAAAGGGTTTAACTTCAAGGGTGGTGTTACGATAATCCCTGAGCTTGCTGCATTGATGCTCGCTTTAAGTATCTATACAGCAGCGTTCATTGCTGAGATTGTTCGTTCAGGTATTAACGCGGTAAACCATGGGCAAACTGAGGCTGCGATGTCTCTAGGCATCCCACGTTCTAGAACTCTAAAGCTTGTCATTATTCCACAAGCATTAAGAATCATTATCCCACCACTAACCAGTCAGTATCTAAACCTGACCAAAAACTCATCACTTGCGATGGCCATTGGTTATCCTGATCTTGTCTCTGTATTTGCAGGAACAACACTTAACCAAACTGGACAAGCTATCGAAGTAATCGCGATGACAATGGGCGTCTACCTAACCTTGAGCCTATTAACGTCCGCTCTAATGAACATATACAACCGCAAAGTAGCGTTGGTGGAGAGATAAGATGAGTACACATCAATTTCAACCTGATCTTCCGCCTCCAGCGAATACCGTTGGGCCAGTCGGTTGGTTAAGAAAAAATCTATTTAATGGACCTATTAACAGCGTCGTCACTGTGATTCTTGCTTACTTTGCTTTCACCCTATTATGGGCAATAGCGGATTGGGCATTCATCAGTGCCGACTGGATAGGAACCACACGCGATGCCTGCACTAGCGAAGGCGCTTGTTGGGTTTTTATCAGCGTTCGTTGGGACCAATTCATGTATGGCTTCTACCCAGAAGCTGAACTGTGGCGACCTCGCCTCTTCTACGCAACGTTGGCCATTTTTTTAGCCTTACTGGCTTATGAAAAAACACCTAAACGTACGTGGATTTGGTTGTTCTTCGTCAACGTCTACCCATTTATCATTGCCGGCTTGCTATACGGTGGCGTCTTTGGGTTAGAAGTTGTTGATACCCATAAATGGGGCGGCCTATTGGTTACACTGGTCATCGCACTTGTTGGTATTGTAGTGTCACTCCCTATTGGTGTTGCACTTGCTCTTGGGCGTCGCTCAGAGATGCCGATCATTCGCAGTATGTGTACCGTATACATCGAAATTTGGCGTGGCGTACCGCTCATTACAGTTCTATTCATGGCTTCAGTAATGCTGCCACTCTTTTTATCAGAAGGGACAGAAACCGATAAGCTCATTCGAGCACTTGTAGGGGTAGTTCTATTCAGTGCAGCCTACATGGCCGAAGTAATTCGAGGTGGTCTACAAGCAATACCAAAAGGCCAATACGAAGCAGCTGATGCTCTGGGGTTAAGCTACTGGAAAAAGACTGGGCTTATCATTCTACCTCAAGCTCTTAAAATCACGATTCCTTCAATTGTGAACACCTTCATTGGTTTGTTTAAAGATACCAGTCTTGTTTTGATTATTGGTATGTTTGATGTACTAGGAATTGGCCAAGCCGCGAATACCGACCCTGAATGGCTTGGGTATTCAACAGAAAGTTATGTATTTGTCGCGTTAGTGTTCTGGGTGTTTTGTTTTGGCATGTCGAGATATTCGATATGGCTAGAAAACAGACTTCACACCGGTCACAAACGATAATTAACAAGATCAAGGACGTATTATGACGCAGCAGACAGAAAACAACTCTCAAGGTCTTATGATCGAGTTGAAAGACATGAACAAGTGGTACGGTGAATTCCACGTACTTAAGAACATCAATTTAGAAGTTAAAAAAGGCGAGAAAATCGTTATCTGTGGCCCTTCAGGCTCTGGTAAATCAACGATGATCCGCTGCATCAACCGATTAGAAGAGCACCAAAAAGGTCATATCTTCGTTTCAGGTAATGAATTAACGGAAGACCTAAAGAACATCGAAGCCGTGCGTAGAGATGTCGGCATGTGTTTCCAACACTTCAATCTGTTTCCACATCTGACGGTATTAGAGAACTGTACTCTGGCTCCAATCTGGGTCAAAAAGATGCCAAAAGAAGAAGCCGAAGCGATTGCAATGAAGTACCTAGAGCGCGTAAAAATCCCTGAGCAAGCGGACAAGTTCCCAGGTCAGCTTTCAGGTGGTCAACAGCAGCGTGTAGCTATCGCTCGCTCTTTGTGTATGAACCCTCAAGTGATGCTGTTTGATGAGCCAACGTCGGCGCTCGATCCAGAAATGGTTCGTGAGGTGTTAGACGTAATGGTTGAGCTTGCAGAAGAAGGCATGACGATGCTTTGTGTAACGCACGAGATGGGCTTTGCTAAAGAGGTCGCGGATCGCGTTATCTTCATGGATGCCGGTGAAATCATAGAAGAGAACAACCCTGTCGATTTCTTTGAAAACCCACAATCAGACAGAACGCAGAACTTCTTAAGCCAAATCTTACACCACTAATGTGTTATGATGCATAAACTACAGAGGCGGCTTAGGTCGCCTCTTTGTTTTCAGTGTTATAATTAGTTTTTCAAGATTATAAACAGCGATTCAGTGCGATTAAAATTGAACAACGAACCTTAACTGCACTTTAAGAAATACTTTGTTACACCTTCAGAAACACTTAACCGACTATTTTGATTATTATTTTACGTATACAAGAGGAATGAGAGACTTGATTTTTCGAACTTTCACCCCCATAAATGTACTAATAACTATTGAAGTCACCTTACGAGGAAGATTATGAACAGCCCTATGTTTTCACGCACAGCATCTCAAGAAAGTGCTCTGCAAACCAATAAAGTGTTGCGTAACACCTACGCATTACTGTCTATGACACTACTTTGGTCTGCTGTTGTAGCAGGCGTATCCATGGCGATGAACCTTCCTCGCCCGGGTCTTATTATCATGCTAGTTGGCTTCTACGGCCTACTTTTCCTAACAGAAAAGAACCGTGACAACAGCATGGGTCTAGTCTTCACATTCCTATTTACAGGTTTCTTAGGCTACACCATCGGTCCAATCTTAAACATGTACGTTGGCGCAGGCATGGGTGATGTCATCCTAACTGCACTTGGCGGTACAGCACTGGCGTTTATGGGCGCATCAGCTTACGCACTAACAACTAAGCGTGACCTGTCGTTCCTTAATGGCATGCTATTAGCGGGTTTCGTAGTACTACTTGTAGGTATGGTTGCAAACATCTTCCTACAAATGCCTCTACTATCATTGGCAATGAGCGGTATGTTCATCCTGTTCTCGACTGGTGTTATCTTGCTTACAACGCAAAACATCATTCGTGGCGGTGAAACAAACTACATCTCTGCAACGATCAGCTTGTACGTATCGATCTACAACATCTTCATCAGCCTACTAAGCATCCTAGGCATCATGGGCAGCGACGACTAATCGTTCCCATCATTGAAGAATATCTAGCCCAAGAGCCTACCTCTTGGGCTTTTTTGTATCTATAAGTAAGATATTTCATTGGATAGCTACAATTTCTGTTGAGAAAGACAAACTTGGTCATGTACCCTATCCGCATAGTTAATTGGATTCTGGATTAAACATGTTTGAATATAACGGCAAGCAAATCGAAACCGACGCTCAAGGCTACCTATTGGATTACACGCAATGGGAAGAAGGCATGATTGAAATTCTTGCTCAAGACGAGGCGATTGAACTTACAGATGCACACTTAGAAGTCGTACATTTTGTAAGGAGCTTTTACGAAGAGTTCAACACCTCACCAGCGGTTCGCATGCTCGTTAAAGCAATGGAAAAAGCTCACGGCCCAGAAAAAGGCAATAGTAAGTACCTTTTCAAGTTATTCAAAAAAGGCCCTGCAAAACAAGCGACCAAGCTCGCCGGTTTACCTAAACCAGCAAAGTGCTTGTAAAACCTAACCCGCTTTAGGTCATTAAGTTACGTTCAATATAAAATACTGTAGTGCTACAACTACAGTATTTTAAACGCCCCTATGCGTACGTCTTGGCGTTCACTATCTTTAACTTGATGCATCACAACGTTGTCTACTGTTGCGCTCGAAGGGCCAATATAGAGCCAAGCATGTAACTTCTCAATTTGCTGACTCTCTCCGACAACTAACACTTCAACTCGACCATCATTTAAGTTCTTTGCATAACCTGAGAGACCCATAGCTTGCGCCTGCCTACTGGTGTGGTAACGGAACCCAACACATTGAACTACGCCTGACACGACAAAAATATATTGTGAACTTTCCATAACGTTGCCTCATAAATTATATGAATGATATAGTCGAGTTTCTATTCATTCACCGCTTATTGGTGGACTTACTTCGAGTATAACGATTATGAAAGAAATCCCATTTCGTTGGATTGACAAATATCTCATTCACCTAAAAATCCAAGAAAAGTTCTATCTACTCTTCTTATTGCCTCTTCTCGCCCTGGTTATATTAACTCTCGTTTTAGATAGTGCCGCGGACTCTTTACTTGCTCACCTTTATCAAGAAGAAATGCTCTTGATGAAAGGGCTTATCGAAGCGGGTCAACTCACTAAAGATCAAGTAGCTCAGCTTGTCAGCAGCTCTGAAACCATCTCTTTAGGCTACGGTGCTGGTTCTGTTTCAGTGATGAATGGAGCGTTCAGCCTAGTTGCTAACCATGACCAAAACCTTTGGTCTGCTCTATCGACGACTCAGGTTTCTATCATCGCTGTAACCCTAACGCTTATCGCACTAGGTGTTTACTACATCATGACCTTTATTGGCGGCGCGATGTTCTCTATGAACAAAGCTCTGAACACGCTTGCGAATGGCGACTTAACTTGCCGCATGAACTACTTCTTAGTTCGTGACGAGTTCAGTGAAATCGCGATTACAATCGATAAAGTTGCGGAGCGTGAACAAAACATGGTTCTATCAATCCAAGAGTCTGTCGCTCTCATGCAGCAGATCAGCTCGGACTTGAACCAGTCAACACAACAAAGTTCAGACATCTCAGGTAACCAACAAGAACACCTGAATAGCTTAGCAAGTGCAACGGAACAAATGGCGGCTACCATTCGCGAAGTCGCTACCCTTGCTCATGCGTCTAGCTCACAAACGATGGACGCTCGCGGCGTTGCTCAGAGCGGTCAAGTCAAGGTTTCAAATACACTGGAGTCTATCTCTAGCCTATCTCAAGAGATCCAGTCCGCTTCACAAGCAGTAGAAGAACTGGATGCCAACGCGGCGCAGATCGATGAAGTAGTCACAACCATCAACGGTATTTCTGAACAGACTAACCTGTTAGCGTTGAACGCAGCTATCGAAGCCGCACGTGCTGGCGAGCAAGGTCGTGGATTTGCTGTTGTTGCCGATGAAGTTCGTGCCCTTGCCGGTCGTACTCAGCAAGCAACGGTTGAAATCCAAAGCATGATTGAATCATTACAACGTAACAGTCAATCACTGACCAAGCTGATGGAAGTCACGGTGAACAATGCTAACGAAGGCCAAACACTGATGTCAGAAGTGAACGTCGAGATCGGTTCATTAGCGGAAAAAAACCAGTCTATTTCAGATAGCAGCACTCAAATTGCTACCGCGGCTGAAGAACAAGGCGTAGTCGCTGACAACATTGCACAGAGTGTTGAAGAGATTCGTCATCAGTCAGACAGTATCTGCGAGATGATCAGTAAGAGTAATTCCAATGTTGACCAACTTCGTAAACAAAGCGATACGATGGAAGGTTTGCTGACAGGTCTTAAAGCTTAATACTGATATCCACCACAATGTGTTGATTAATCATTACTAGGGCTGCTTCTGCAGCCCTTTCTTATTTGCTTTTCAACTGTACTTCCTCGACAATACCCCTCCTTCAAATTCAACAAACAGAGTAAATTATGACTCCTTCAATTCATCTAGCTAAAGGCCGTGACAAATCACTACGCCGTAAACACCCATGGGTATTTTCACGCGGTATCGATAAAGTCGAAGGCGAGCCAAAATCAGGTGAAACTGTAGACGTATACACTCAAAATGGTCAGTGGCTTGCAAAAGCGGCTTACTCACCGGAATCTCAAATTCGAGCTCGTGTTTGGACATTTGAAAAAGAAGAAATCAATAAAGCATTCTTCGTAAAACGAATTCAAGACGCGCAATCTTTGCGTGAAGATATCATTGAACGTGATGGTCTAACTGGCTACCGCCTTACTGCAGCAGAGTCTGATGGCCTTCCCGGTATCACAATCGACAAATACCAAGACTTCCTAGTTTGCCAACTGCTAAGTGCTGGCGCTGAATATAACAAAAGCGTATTGGTTGAAGCGTTAATCGAGTGCTTCCCAGACTGCAACATTTACGAACGCTCTGACGTAGCAGTTCGTAAAAAAGAAGGTCTAGAACAAGTTGTCGGTGTACTGCACGGTGAAGAACCACCGAAGTCTATCGTGATTGAAGAAAACGGCGTTAAGATCAGCGTGAACATTATGGAAGGCCACAAAACAGGCTTTTACATGGACCAGCGTGATAGCCGCAAAGAATCGATGAAGTACGTTAAAGGCAAAGATGTCCTTAACTGTTTCTCATATACAGGTGGTTTTGGCCTTTACGCACTGAAAGGCGACGCAAAGCGTGTTATCAACGCTGATGTATCTCAACTTGCTCTTGATACAGCTAAGCTCAACGCTGAACTTAATGAGTTTGATATCTCGAAAAAGCGCGCTGTGTTCCTAAACGCTGACGTTTTCAAACTGCTTCGTGAATACCGTGACCAAGGCACTAAGTTTGACGTAGTGATCATGGACCCACCAAAGTTTGTTTCAAGCAAGAATAACCTAACTTCAGGCGCTAACGGCTACAAAGACGTTAACATGCTTGCGATGCAAATCCTGAAACCAGGTGGCACTCTACTCACCTACTCTTGCTCTGGCTTAATGGGTACTGATTTGTTCCAAAAAATCATTGCTGATGCAGCATTAGATGCAGGCCGCACTGTTAAGTTCGTAGAACGCTTCGAGCAAGCAGCCGACCACCTAACAGACACTGCCTACCCAGAAGGTTTCTACCTGAAAGGTTTTGCTTGTAAGGTTCTTTAATCCTTGAGCTTTTGACTCTATTATTTTATATGACGAAACAGACATATTAAAAAAGGTTCATCGCGGCTTTCCGGGGAAAGCCGCTTTTATCTTCAAGAAGAA
>NZ_JBFSUV010000018.1:0-82089 GCF_041467515.1 Vibrio sp. 10N.247.311.12 | reverse complement strand
TTTGGACATAAAAAGACCCCCAATAATTGGTGTCCAACTATTGGGGGTCAGTTCATATTCAGGCTCTTTTTTGTTTCTAGTCATCAGCTTTAAGTAGAGTGAGTTTTGGTATACAAACTACCGCTCTAACACTGTTCGTCTGCGAGCCTTCATTAACTCAGGCTTCCTCACCACCAAATAAACCGCAGCGGCAGACAAGGCGAAACCCATTGCGCCGTAGATGTCGAACGACTCACCGAAAATAAGCCAAGCTTGAATTGCTGTCGTCGGTGGAACTAAGTAAAACACTGAGGCCACACTTGAAGATGCACCATGCTCTACCATGTAAAGCAGCAATAATATGGCAACACAAGACAAAACAACCACCAGCCAGATTAGAGTCAGCGTGAATTCTACAGTCCAGTTCACCTGCATCGTTTCGTAACGCATTGCGAACGGCAGAAACAGCGCAGCCGAAGCCAAGTATTGCACCATCGCACCGCCGACCATATCTGTCCCCTGACAGAAGCGCTTCTGATACAGAGTGCCGCAGGTAATACCCACCAAAGAAACCAAACACAATAATGTTGCCAAGCCTTTTTGGTCGTCTGACTGCCATTCAATATTACCCATCAACACCAAACTAATACCCGCAAAACCAAGCGCTAATCCCAACCACTGTGCAAAATTAAAACGCTGCGAAGTACAGCTGATCATAATCAAGGCGGTCAGAATCGGTTGTAAGCCAACAAGTAGAGAGCTCAACCCGGCGGGCATACCCATATCAATCGCCAGATAGGTGCCACCAAGGTAGAAACCATGAATCAAGATGCCAACCACACTTGCGTGGAAGAATGCTCGACCACGAGGAATACGACGCTTAAGGATTGCAATCAAAACCAAGAACAGCGCCACGTTGGCCACCATCCTCAATGAAAGTAATGTTGCGGGTTCCGCGTATTCCACACCAAGACGTGCGCCGACAAAGCCTGACGACCACAATATTACAAACACAAACGGAATCATTTTAATCAGCATTACAAACCTCTGGTCAACTATTCATCAATGCTGTTACCTTAGTTGGGTACAGATAACTAATAAAGATACAGATATAACACTTTATATGGTTACAGATTGAGAGTGTGCAACGAGGGAGAAACACGTGGAAGCAGAACTCAGCGGCAATAAATACCTTGCTACCGAACAACATATTAAGGCTCAGATCGATAAGGGACTTTTTCATCCAGACGATCGTCTTCCCTCAATCCGTCAATTAAGCGAACAGCTTGGTGTGAGTAAAAATACCGTGATTCGTGCCTATCAAGAACTGGAAGCCACAGGCTGGGTTTATTCTGTGCCTAAATCAGGCTATCGCGTGAAAGCACCGAGCACCACCAGCTGGGATGCATCAAGCCAACCTCAAAAAGTCGATCTATTGTCTGTCACTAAATCGGTACTCTCTCGTCCAAAAGGTCGTCTGAAACTATTGACAGGCTCGGCCCACCCGAATATCAACAACCCTGCGATTCGAAGTTTGTATGCCGAGATTGGCCGTCACAGTCGATTACAAACTCAGCTTCCCGGTTATTACCAATTACCCCCCGGCGACGAGCAATTAGTAAAGCAATTGTTAAAGATCACTCATGATCTTGGTGTGCCTGCGGGATCGAAAGAGATTGCGATTACTCATGGTGCTCAACAGGCAATCAGTTTGGCACTACGTGCGCTCACCAAGCCCGGCGACATCGTGGCGGTCGAGTCGCCCTGTTATTTCGGTAATCTACTTTTACTTGAATCACTTGGCTTGCAAGCCCTTGAAATCCCAAGCAGCGTTAGCCACGGTATTGATATCCCATCACTACAGAGTGCGTTGGACAAATGGGAAGTGAAAACCTTACTGCTAACGCCAAACTTTACTAACCCAACCGGCTCAAGAATGCCATTGGCGAATCGAAAAGCATTACTGGAGATCACCGGATCTTTACCAATTATCGAAGACGATGTGTTCGGTAGCTTGGCATTCGACACACCAATCGCGAGCCTCAAAGAGCTTGATGATCAAGATAGAGTCATCTACGTCAACTCACTGTCTAAAACATTAGACTCACGCTTGCGAATCGGTTGGTTACTGTCTGGGCGCTACCAACCTTTGGTCGAAAAGTACCTTTTATGCGACAACATGGGCAGCTCAAATCTGATGCAATCCGCTGTGGGTCAATTTCTCACTACCGGCAAATATCGCAGTCATTTGTCTAAGATGAAGCGGCTCTACCAAACCAATCAAAAGCAATTCCAAAGCCTGTTAATACAAGCACTAGATAGCTACCCACACCTTGTCGGGCAATACCACCTATCAAAACCGGAAGGCTCTTTTTTAAACTGGATAACACTGCCTGAATCGGTCGATAGCTACGCGGTCTATCAAGATTGTTTGAAGCATAAATTGGGGATCTTACCCGGAACAGTATTTGGCACCAACGACCAATATAAACACTGTCTGCGCTTCACTGTCGCCAACATTGAAGAGAGCAAAGAGTGGAAAGAAGGGCTTGTGACACTAGCGAAGATAATCGCTAGGCACGTACGTTAGGTAACCTTGTTAATTCCATATTCAACCCAAACAACAAAGCCCCACTCAACTGAGCGGGGCTTTCATCATTATCATATCTTGAGTTGCTTAAATACGATGGTTAGTTAAATGCGATTAACCTTGCCAAGCGAACTGTTCAAATACTTTGTCGACTGGCGTTTTAGCAACGTGGTTTACGTAATTACTGATCACTTTCTGAGACAGGCCAAGAATCACTTCTAACACTTGTTGTTGACCGTAGCCCGCTTCGAAAAATGCTGCCATTTCACTTTCAGGCACATTGCCGCGGTTACGCACCATGCTCAGCGTAAAATCATGCAGTGCTTGCAGTTTTTCAGTGGGTAGAGCCGTGCGATTACGCAGTGCTTCGGTGATTGCAGGATCAACCTTCATTGAATGTGCGATACCTGTGTGCGCTGGAACGCAGTAGTGACATTCGTGTTCAACGTTGATGGTTTGCCAAACAACCGTTAGCTCTTCAGCATCGAAAGATGAGTCACTAAATGCCTGATGAAGCTGGGTGTAAGCCTTAAGTGTGTTTGGAGATTCAGCCAACACACCAAACAAGCCCGGCACTCTGCCCATCTGCTTTTTAGCGCCCTCAAGAATAGGTTGGCTTTGCTCTGGCGCGGATTCTACTGAGTGAATTTTGAAGTTGCTCATTGCTCTATCCCTATCAATTTTCGGTTCTAAAGTTATTCAATCACGGAGCAATTAATGAATGTTCTCCGTTGGTGTGAAAACAATATAGATCAAACAAGAACGATCGTTCAAGTGTTATTTTGAACACTCGTTCAAACTGTACATTGAAGCCTGACGGATATCTTTTGTTCATAACGAGAAAGCCCAACAGGCAACACCTGATGGGCTTTCTCTTTTTCTCAATTTTTTGCAAGCGGCTACCAATATTCTGCGTGAGCCAAGCCTTTAACACAACTCGACTTGCCACTTGTTACTTTGATTTCACCACCAGTTAACAATTGAGCCAACCAACCGTGAGGGAAACTCAATTCAAAGGGCGCTGGGACCTGCTCAACGGTAATTTGCCCAAAGCCCACTTTTGAATAGTAGTCAGGATCACCGTACGTCACTGCAAGCTCAATACCCTGCTCTTTTAGAAACTGCAAACCGAAGTTAATCAGGCGCTGACCAATACCACGCTTTTGCATCTGAGTGCTCACCGCCACTGGCGAAAGCAAATATGCCTTGGTTTCATCATCAAATGAAAGCGGCGTAAAGATAATCGAGCCTACAATCGTACTATCCGCATCCGACTCACTAGAATCATCTTCAATTAGCTCATAAACATACTTCTTTTTAACTGAATTTTGCCAATTTCTAAATCATTCAATAATGGACGAACGTTAACTAAACGATAAATAAACTCACCGAGTGAATACTTAAATCAACCACACATATACACCAGAAATTCCTGCTTAAATTTTTTAGAAAAATTCAAAATTTATTAGAAATTAACCCCTAACTTTACTGAGTAATTTGTTAGGCTTGGCAACAAATATTTACAATCCAACAAAAAATTAATTGGATACTTTGAGGTTGCTTTCTTGAATATGAAATTATTCGGCAGTTCTTTGATTCTGTCAGGAACTGCATTAGGGGCTGGCATGCTTGCTATTCCCATGGTGTTGGCTCAATTTGGCTTCATGATCAGCTCAGTGCTGATGCTACTTATCTTTATCGGCACCACATACTCTGCACTCCTACTGGCAGAAGCATGCACTAAAACTAAAGACAACAGTGGCATGAGCAGTGTTGCTTACCTCACTCTGGGCAGCAAAGGTAAACACTTTATCAATGCACTTTTTTACCTACTGCTGGTGTGCATGCTCATCGCTTATATCTTGGGTGTCGGTGACATCATCCACAAGCTACTGCTCGATGTTGGTATTGATGTATCGACCTCTGCAGCTTACACAGCTTTTAGCCTATTAACGGGTGTAATTGTAGTGGCGGGCAAGTCTTACATAGACAAACTTAATCGTGGCTTATTCATCTTGATGGTCGTGATGCTGTTTATCGTTATCGCGTCATTATTTAGCAACATTCGCCTTGATTACCTAACTCAAACCAGCCAATACACGGCCAACGACGTGGTGCAATACAGCGCAGTTATCTTTACTAGCTTTGCCTCTATGGTGGTGATCCCGTCACTGGTTATCTACAACCGTGAAGCAACTCAAAAGCAGATCCGCAATATGATTCTGCTAGGCTCAGTGATTCCATTAATTTGCTACCTAACTTGGTTATTCGCGATTATCGGCAACCTTGGCACAGACGCGATAAGCCAGTTCCACAATATCTCTGAGTTGATCTCTGCGTTCAGCGGCCAATCTGCTTGGTTGAAAGTGGTGATCGCTCTGTTCTCTGCTCTGGCCTTGGTGACTTCTTTCCTCGGCGTGTCGATGGCGCTTTACGACCAAAACAAAGATGCGGTGACCAACAACAAAGCGTTGGCTTATGCGCTAACCTTCATCTTACCTTTGGTATTAGCTGAGCTGTTCGCTAGCCAGTTTGTAAGCATGCTGGACTATGCAGGCATGGTCCTGGTGTTCCTAGCTATCTGGGGCCCACTCGCAATGGTAGTTAAGGTTCGCAGACCTGACTTCCCTCACCTACAAACCGAAGGCAGCTACACAGCAGCCGGTGGCGACACGGCATTAATGGCGACATTTGGTTTTGGTGCGTTGATTTTCGTGTCTTGGTTTATGGGGTAGATTCCCATTGAATGGACTATCTGTTGCCATTTAGAAGACAGCAGATACAAATAGCCCGTTAGTCCTGCTATTAAAAGTAGAGACTAACGGGCATTTTACTTCTTATTGGAGTGCTTGCTAGTTAGCTCTTAAACGTACTCGCAATATCTTTCAATGAAGCTGCTAACTGAGCTTGTTCTTTGGCTGTTGCAGCTATTTGCGTTGCAGCTGTCGTAGATTCTGTCGACTTCTGCTCTACTGCCATGACGTTTTGAGCAATATCTTGAGTCACTACCGCTTGCTCTTCGGTAGCGGTTGCGATCTGCTCAGTCATGCTAAAGATCTCGCTCACCGATGCTGAGATACCTTGTAAGGTGTGTTCCACCTCTTTTGAATCCTCAACCGCTTTAGACGACATCTTCTGACTGTTATCAATCACATTAAACGCGGTTTGCACATCAGACTGTAACGAGCTGATGAAACCTTCAATTTCAGCTGTCGACTGCTGAGTACGCTGTGCTAACGTGCGAACTTCATCAGCCACTACCGCAAATCCACGACCTTGCTCACCCGCTCTTGCCGCTTCAATTGCCGCGTTCAATGCTAACAAGTTAGTCTGTTCAGCGACGGACTTAATCACATCAATCACACTGTTGATGTTATTACTGCTCTCGTGTAAGTGCGTGATCTTTTCCGCTAGATCATTAATTTCAGATGCCAGTTTTTCGATAGAGTGGTAAGAGTTTTGTACCGTACTCAAACCTTCTTGAGACTGCTCATCGACCAGTTTAGCGGAACTTGCTGTCTGCTGAGTTTTAGCCGCCACCTCATTTACCGTTGCTGATAACTCTTCTGTCGCCGTCGCAACCAAGCCAATTTGGTCTTGTTATTGCACTAGCGTGTTCGAATTGTAGTGACAGGTTTGTGAGGTTTCTTCAGCGGCTGAAGCTAAGGTCAGACTCGACTGAGACAGGTTGTCGATAACGTTTGAAAACTTCTCTAGCGTTTCGTTGAGTGCCGAAGAGATCTGTCCAAGCTCGCTGTTGCCAACGAACTTAGCGCGAACTGTTAAGTCGTTGTCATTACGAACCTTAGACAACATCACTGTAAGATCTTTTACTCTCATCGTCAGGTCGCTGATCGCCTTATAGCTCACGAAGGTCGCGAACAAGGTTATCAAAGCAAACAGACCAATACTCATCATCATCGCAGACTGCGCCTCTGACATTTTTTTCTCTGTCAGTGCAATAAGCGACTCTGCTAGGCGGTTTTCTGTTTTCTTTAGCTGAACAATACGAGCGGTAGATTGCGAGAACCAGTACACAGGATCAACATCAAAACCGCTCATCTTAGATTCAGCCAAACCACGAAGCTTTTCTACTTCTGCCAACGAACGATCATTCAATTGTTGTTCAAAGAAACGAACGTTAGCTGGGTTGCTCAATACCTCAAAGTTTGAGAAGTAGGTATTTTGCTCAGTCACCAAAGAGATGAATTTAACCAACATGCCTGGGCCAAATTCATTTTTAGAGAAGGTATTATTTAGGACAGCACGCTCGATACCCGCTCGCTCTTTACCTTGTAAAAAGTTGTAGTAAGCGATGGTTTCAGTGGTGATGGCAGCATCAGAGCTAAGCTCAGCAATTAACGCCGATACGCTCAGCAGCTTTGCATTAAGTTGGGTGTAATAACCCAAAGCCTCAGACAGCGGAATCGATTGAGAATCGACCCGATTACGAATAGAAGTGATTTGATTTAGGCTTTGGCTGATCTCTGTATTCAAACGGTTGATCTGTGGCAGGTTGATATTGGCAGACTGCCAATAATCGTTTCTTTCATTACGTCGGTTGTCGGCGTTGGTTCTCTGCGCGGCTAATTCACTGACAAACTTGGTTCCTTGAGAGCCAATAAAGCCAGCTGTCATGCCTCGCTCTTTTTGTAACTCATGTACTAACTCACTGTACACAACCGAAAGGCGTGTCAGTTGATTCAATGAGGACATTTCAGTCTTTGTTTCTACGCCTTTGAATATCGCAGAAACACTGAGCCAGAGAAACCCTAAGATCGGTAAAATAAGCAAAGCGATGATTTTTTGCTTAAAAGACATATCGGTTAATTTCATTATCATTTCCCTAGCAGCTAACAAATCTTTTCAGTCATCTAACTCGCACACCCTTAATAAGATGCGCCTCAATTGTGACTGTATAATTATTCAACTTGATCAATGTGCATCAATTACCGTGACACACAGATCGCGATGCGATGAAGGTACCTACTACGGCGCTCAGCACAAGACCGTAGAAGTTATTGATGATTAAGATTATTTCCTGATGATCTGGATGTTTTATTAACTCTTTGATGTTCTAAGCCTGCGCAAAGCAGCTAAACACACCTTTACTAGAACGGGCGTTCAGCATAAAATATTGAACATATGTTCAGATTAATGAAGTAGATGTTATGGCCAAGACTGCGAAGTTCGATAGACAAGATGTAGTAGATAAAGCAACGAACCTGTATTGGGAAAAGGGCTTTCATGCGACTTCTATGCGCAACCTGCAAGACGTGATTGATATGCGTCCGGGCAGCATCTACGCGACGTTCGGCAGCAAAGAAGGTCTGTTTAAAGAGACGCTTGCTCGCTATACCGAACTTGGCATCCTGAATCTGAACCGCTTCCGCAGTGAAACAGACTCTCCAATCAAAGCGCTCGAAAGCTTCGTCAAACGTGCTGTGGTCGAATCAAAACAAAGTTCGCCAAATGGCATGTGTATGCTGGCAAAAACGGTAGCAGAACTGACTGATGAACACGCCGAATTATTAGAAGAAGCAAAGAAATCACTCAAAATCATGGAAGGTGAGTTCGCTAAGCTGATCGCAGAATCACAAGAATTGGGTGAGATAAGCAAAGAGCGTGAACCGACTCAACTTGCTCGACATGTTCAGGTTCAGATCGCAGGCCTGCGTACCTACGCCAAAACCTGTGACGATATCGATTTGCTTAATTCTATGGTTGAAGACGTATTTAAGTACCACCCTTTTTAAGGGTTGAACTTATAGATTAGTAAGCGATACAAAAAGACTCCACTTTCACCTTAACCAGCATGAGCGGAGTCTTTTTAGTTTTGATCTAGTTAATTTTATAGATGATAAACTTTGCGGTTTAAGGATTACACCTTTCTCATGATCAACGCTTGCGCATTAAGCATCGCCTCTTTGGTGCTGACATCTAAGATTTTAACGTTCGCAAAGCGCTCTACTTCTTTAATCGCCACATCGTGAGCAAAGATCACCAACCTCGCCCTTTCAATGTCTTTCTGGGTAATGCGATTACCTATTCCGTTGGCACCTTGGGTTTCGACTTTAATCCGAACCCCAAGATGATGCGCCGCCTTTTCTAAAGACTTCGCCGCTAAGAAAGTGTGGGCAACACCAGATGGACAAGAAGTGATCGCCAATACATCTGCTTGCCCTTCTTCCGTTACCGAACCACCGGTTAACTGATTAGAATTCACTTCACCTTCGACCACGTTCTTCTTCAGAAGAATTACGATCAGGGCTGTCGTTAGAGCACCTGCTAGTGTGCCGACGATATAACCAATCTTGCCATCTACCACTGGCAGCACAATCCAGCCGCCCCATGGTGCATGGTTCACTACATGGAACATAAAGCCAACCACGTTACCGACAATGCCACCAGCAACAACCGCAGGCAGAACGCGCGCAGGATCGGCGGCAGCAAAAGGAATCGCGCCTTCACTGATGCCAATCATACCCATGATACCCGCCGCTTTACCTGCTTCACGTTCGTCTCTTTTGAATTTCTTTGGCGATAAGAAAGTCGCCAGTGCCATGCCTAGTGGTGGTGTACAAATCGCAATACCAACACCGCCCATCAACCATGGTTGAGTATTCACCTGAGTTTGGGCAAACAGCGTTGCTACTTTATTGATCGGGCCGCCCATATCAAAGGCCGTCATTGCACCTAAAATACTGCCCAATACCATTTTTCCGGAGCCTGCCATGCCCGTGAGCATTTGGTTCATCTCAAGCATTACTTGAGCTATCGGAGAGCCAATCACCCACATCACCGCACCACAGGTCACGAAGGTGCCGACTAATGGATAGATGAAGATAGAGCTCAGCGAGATCATGCTGTCTGGCAGTTTGATCTTCTTAAGTAGATTCACCACAAAACCAGCGAAGAAACCGACCACAATTGCACCGAGAAAGCCGGTATTGTATTGATTCACCGCAACCCAAGAACCAATCATACCGGGCGCTAAACCCGGTTTGTCGGCCATTGAATACGCGATGTAACCACCGAGCACCGCTGTAAACAGGGTTAACCCCGCGATGCCCATCTGTGCGATATCTGCTAACACACCGCTTTCAGGTACTGCACCATGACCCGACATCATCACCGACAAAGACAAAAGCACACCACCTGCAACCACGAAAGGAATCATGTGTGAGGTGCCGTATAATAAGTGTTCTTTGAGGCGATTAAGAGATTGTGCCCAAGGGCTTAGTGGTTCGACATACACTTCATGATGGCTAGATGCGTAGCTATCGAACGATTCTGAATTGGCTTCAAGAAACAGCTCTTGAGCTTCCTCAACCGACTCAACCGCCTTTAATTTTGTAACAAAGCCATCTTCGATAAGTCTGGTCGAAATCTGAGCCAGTACCTCGATATGGTGGTCGTCGTTGTTGTCTGGTGAAGCGAGCATAAAGAACACATCGGAGAGTTCACCGCCATCAGCACCATAATCAATGCCCGTTCGGCTAATGCCTACTGCGACAGCAGGTTTAGCGACGGCAGTACTTTTCGCATGTGGAATCGCAATACCATCATCAAAGCCAGTATTACCGATGGCTTCACGCTTCCAGATGTCGTCAAGGAATTCACGTTTATTAGAGAGCTTACCGGCACGGTCGAGCAGTTCAACAAGCTCTTCAAATACCGCCTGTTTTGAGTCTGCTTGTAAATCCAAACAGATAATCTCGGGCTCGATAATGTTGGTGATATCCATATGCTGCTCTGCCTCGCCTGATTTCAGACTGAAGTAATTACGTAAGTGATAAGGTTAATAAGATGAAAAGATTAACGGTGTGAAGGCACTCAATATATAGGACGAAAGGTGCATTAACTGGATTATTGTAACCAAGAACTCAGAGTGTGACTTTCACCTTGGAATAAAAAACGCCAATCCATAAAATCCACAGAACCCATAACAATATCGTCCCTCCGCCATGCGAGCTTTCTATACTGGATTTTCCATGCAAGATAGCTTTTCCAAGGTAGCTTCTGAAAGGTAGCTTTTGTAACGTAACAGGGACGAGATTAAGCCGAGAATAATAATGAGAATTGTAGCGGTAACTGCGTGCCCTACAGGCATTGCGCACACCTATATGGCAGCTGATGCTCTAAATAAAACAGCCCCTAAGTTCAACGTTTCAATCAAGGTTGAGACGCAAGGCGCTATGGGTATTGAAAACTTACTGACAGCCCAAGATATTACCCTCGCAGACAAGGTGTTGATCGTCTCTGATATCGACATCGGACAACTAAGCCGATTTGACCCAGCTAAAACCGTATTTGTTCCAATGGAAGAGGTATTGTTGAGTATCGATAAAGTCTTTATTAAGCATTGTCGAACTTAAGCTTTTGATGAACGAATACCAGATCACCTTCTTCGTTAACGATCCTGCCGCAAACTCACATGTCGCGCAGCCGCTGACTCGCTTAGCGAAGAAGTTCAAAAGCAACATCCGCATTATCAACATCACTCAAAATCGAACCGCTGATCTATCCAAATCCGTCGCGATGCTGCAAGTAGGTTTACTTCGCGGTGACTTGTGTCAGATAACCGCGGTTGGGATTGATGCGGAGCTGGCCTGTTTCGTTCTCAAAGATGTAATTGCTGAGCATTACGACATGGTTGGGTCACAAGTGAACCATGAATTCTCTAAAGATTTAATCCAGCGAATGCCACAAATATGCCCGCCTTGTGACATCAAATGGCACCACGCTAAGGCGCAAACCCAACTGACCAAATTTGAGTGCTTAAAAGGGCTCGCTCACCTTGTTTATCCAGAAGACCCAGATGAACTAATTCTGGCATTCATTAAGCGAGAAGAACGCTCTTCAACCTGCGTGTCACCGGGTATCGCCTTGCCGCATGTGATGTTTGAATCGACTCAAGATCTCTCAATTGCCGTTATTGTCAGTGACCACCCGATTGACTGGGCATCGCGCATCGGCGAAGTGCACGTTGCTATTGCACTCGTTCTGCCAACTAAGCCACAGCGTGAGCACATTGTGGCGGCGACCAACCTAACTCGAAACCTGCTTCACGATCAGGTCAATGAACGTCTGCAAAAGACTCGAAGCGGTGTCGACCTACAAGCCTTGTTGATGTACATCTCGTCACGCCTTATCTAATTCATCTCTTCTGGTCAAACTCAAAGCATCCATTAATCCCCTGTTGTGACACCTATCCAATCGTTATAAGCTCATTTTCTCATACAATAAAAAACGGCTGAGCATTAGAGCTCAGCCGTTTTATGTTTAATTACTTGTTTAACTGGTTAGCTAACTTAAGCTGTTTTTTTCGCTTGTTTCGCATCCTCAACCGAGTCGTCTACAGCTTTCACCAACAGCAAACCAACTACGAATACGATACCGCCACACAGTACGAACATCATTCTTCCCCAGAATGGGTTCGGTAGAGCAAACATCGCCATCACTGCCACACCAGACACTGCGATCAGTGAGCCCAGCATGTGACGTTGTTTGTTGTCCAGTTTCTTCTGTGCTGTTGATTCAGAAACCAATGGTGTCGCAAGGTTGTTGAAGAAGGTATCAACATCTTTCTGACGAGACGCTTCTAGTGGTTTGTAGAACAATGTCGAAAGAACAAAGAAGCCGCCAGTAAACACTAGGTGCGCAATCAGACCTACTGCAACTTTCAAGTCAGACCATTCGCGGCCTGTTAGAGGCTCTAGGTTGAACAAGTTTTGTAGCATTTCAGCGGTAATCACGAAACCAACGATGTAAGACACAATCGCACCGACCACTAGCGTACCCCAACCTGCCCAGTCCGGAGTCTTCTTAAGGAAGAAGCCACAGAATGCTGGAATGGTCATTGGGAAGCCAATAAGTGCACCCACGTACATCATGGTGTCGAACAAGCTCAAGCCTTTTAGCGAATTGATAAACAGCGCGATAAGGATGATAGCTAGACCGAAGAAGGTAGACATCAACTTAGACACAATCATCAGCTCTTTCTCTGTCGCGTTTGGACGAAGAATCGGTTGATAGAAGTTGATTACAAAGATACCAGAGTTACGGTTTAAGCCTGAGTCCATAGAAGACATAGTTGCCGCAAACATCGCTGCGATTAGAAGCCCCACCATACCCGCTGGCATGTATTGCTCTACGAAGTAAAGGTAAGCGAAGTCGCCTGCTTTAGAGCCTGCGTCTGGGTAATGTGCTGCAAGGTCAACGCCTTGTCCTGCAACGAACCAAGGTGGCATGAACCAAATGATTGGACCGATGGTCATCAGAATACATGCCAACAGTGCCGCTTTCTTCGCGTTCTTTGAGTCTTTTGCCGCTAGGTAACGGTAAGAGTTCAACATGTTGTTGGTGATACTGAACTGTTTGAAGAAGATGAAGAATGCCCAAATTCCGAAGATGCTTACGTAGTTCAGATTGTTACCAGAAACGAATGATGCGCCTTCTGCTACAGGGAAATCGTTGATGATTTCAGTAACGCCACCACCTTGTACGATAGCCACTGCAGCACACGTTACGGTTACCGCCATGATAATAACCATCTGCATGAAGTCAGACGCGATAACCGCCCAAGAGCCGCCTGTCACCGACATAACAAGTACAACAAGACCAGTCAGAACGATGGTTGTCGTCATGTCGAAGCCAAAGATGCCCGATGCGATGATCGCCAAACCGTTCAGCCAGATACCTGCAGAAACAATACTGTTCGGCATGCCAGACCAAGTAAATACTTGTTCGTTGAAGCTACCAAAACGCATACGAATCGCGTCAATTGGCGTTACCACACGCAGTTGACGGAATTTCGGAGCGAAGTACAGGTAGTTCATCAGGTAACCAAATGCGTTCGCTAAGAAGATAACCGCGACAGCCATACCATCGGCATACGCTTTACCCGCTGCGCCAGTGAAGGTCCAAGCACTGAACTGTGTCATAAACGCAGTCGCGCCAACCATCCACCAAAGCATGTTACCGCCCCCGCGGAAATAATCACTGGTTGTACTGGTGAACGTTCTAAACATCCAACCTATTGCTATAAGGAAAAGGAAATAAATTCCTACGATCAGCGTATTGAGTTCCATGTATAAGTCTTCTTTATGATGAATATCTGAAGATCATATTATCTATAGAATTTTTAATTTGTAGTATTATAAGTCAAGGTTGTGATGGGGCGTATAAACCTGAATATTTGATTTCGAGACATGAATTACACGTTAGTAAACAAAGAATAAGCCGAAGCGAAGTAAGCATTTAAAATCAATAGCTTAAAAACATTTAAATCAGTAAACCGGACAACAACAACAAGATTTTATCGTCTCGATAAGTGGTTTTTAATTTACTTATCATCCATTAAATGCATCGCGTTAATACATCAACTCTCACACGTTTAATTCAATTAATAGAGAGCGGAAATAATAAGCAACTCGCAAAGCTAACCCTTAATGTTATTAATTAGGGGTATTTAGTGAAGTGGGATAAATAGAAAAACGAGCTTAGAGATGAAGCGTAGGAATAAACACTAGAGGAAAACACAAAGTAAGTGACCACCACAGCTCAGAGCCAGCAGTGATGCTCTAGTCATACAAATTTCGGTCGCATAAGCTCAGGTCAGAAAAGGGAACTTTAGAGTATATTAGATTGAACCACGATATTCGGTTGGGGTTTTTCCTGTTCGGTTTTTAAATACTCGGCAGAAGTAGTTCACATCTTTAAAGCCACAGCGGACTGACACTTCATTGAGTTTGAAGTTGTACTTCTTAAGCATGAACTTAGCGCGGTCGACACGAACACGGGTAATGTACTCCGCCAGGGTCATGTGGCCTTGTTGACGAAACATTCGCGACAAGTGGTTCGATGAAATGCTAAAACGTGAGGCAATGCTGTCTCGGGTTATTTGGCGGTGGAAGTTCTCTTGAATGTAGATACAAATCCCTTGATACACATCCTGTACGCGGCTGTGAGACTTCTCGACAGGCGCATCCAGCATCGTCTTGCTGTATTGAAGCAACGCTTGCAGCAATAACTCATCCATCGGCTGCTTGTTGCTCTCGCGCGCTAACGAGCTGAGCGCCTCCAAAATATTATCAATCGCAAAGCCAGAGCGAGTCTGAATACTATGCTTTTGGATATCGTAGAAGCTCTCTTCCCCTTTGCGCTTGCTCACCAAGCTTAAACCAAGCTGACGACGCCCAAACAACATACTCAGTACCGAACAATCAGTATCCCAGTTCGGCTTGTTCCAACAGTTAGGCGGGATGAAAATCGCATCCCCTGCTTTCGCAACAACATTGGTGATCTTGCGATCATGACTCTCCATTTCATTAATATACTCACCGTCGAGCACCAGCTCTAAACGCGAAAAGTTCACCTGATAACTGAATGCTGAAGGCGTGTGAAAATCTCCCGCAAACCAGATGTTATGAAACGGTTCTAGCTCGTTTAATACCGACGAGATTAGGTCATGAAATATCATTGTTTCGAACTCTTATAAGCAGCAATAAGGCTACGGGAATAGATATACTCCTTAGTGAAACATAGCGCTATTGAGCAAAATCACAATTTGAGATCTAGGTTACAAAAATCCAGTAGTGGAAATAAATCTCCAGTCTAAGGCCAGATTTAGAACACTGTTATCATGATAGAAAAATCAATCTAAGCCCTTATCAATAAAAGCGTTATAACCTCATAAAAGCTGTCAACACTCCCCCAAACAGGCACTCCTAACCGATCAAAATCACACTCCATTTATAAGGCAACAATCATCCAGTAAATGCATTTTTTCTTCACTACAGAAGGCAAGCCGTAGATTCCAGAATACCCCTAACAAAATAAAAACAGAGTAGGGGTTCATTATGATCACGACATTGATCAACCAAAATTTGATTAAGCTTTCGCTTAGCGCTAATTCAAAAGAAGACGTATTTAAAGAGCTGATCGAGGTGCTGTACGCACAAGGTCGAATTTCAGACAAAGCACAGTTCCTTACCGACATTAAAGCTCGTGAAGAACAAGGTAATACCGGATTTGAAGAAGGTATTGCTCTGCCACACGCGAAAAGCGCTGCGGTCATCAAACCCGCGGTTGTTATCGGTGTCCATCAACAGGGTATCGAGTACGGCGCCGATGACGGCCAGCCATCAAAACTGTTCTTCATGATTGCCTCTCCTGATGGCGGCGATAATCACCACATCGAAGTACTGGCAGAGCTTTCTTCAAAATTGATTGAAGAAGGTTTCATTGAAAACTTCATGAATGCTCAATCTGAACAAGCGGCATTAGAGCTACTGCTTACCAAACCTGAACCTGCTGAGACAGAAACCAATGTTGAGAAGCAAGGCTTCATCATTGGTGTGACAGGCTGCCCAGCTGGCGTCGCACACACATATTTAGCAGCCGAAGCACTAGAAAAAGGCGCGGCGGCTCTTGGCTACGACATCAAGGTCGAAACCAACGGTTCTATTGGCGTTAAGAACAGCCCAACTCGAGAAGAGATCGAACGCGCAGATGCGATTGTGGTGGCTTGTGACAAACAGGTCGACATGGCTCGCTTTGCCGGAAAATGCGTTATCAAAACCAACGTAAAAGCGCCAATCAAAGACGCGCAAGGCTTGATTAAGCAAGCACTCAACGCGCCAAGCTACCAAGCAGAACAAGCACCGACCAACCAATCTGTTGCAGAGAAAGCCTCGCAAGCACGTTCAGACCTTTACCGTTACTTGATGAATGGCGTATCTCACATGATCCCATTCGTGGTGACGGGCGGTCTTTTGATTGCCCTAGCACTAGCCATTGGCGGTGAGCCGAGTGAATCTGGCATGGCAATTCCTGCTGGCAGCATGTGGAACCAAATCCTAGAGGTGGGTGTGGTGGCCTTCACCCTGATGATCCCAATCTTGGCTGGCTACATTGCTTACGCGATTGCTGACCGCCCTGCCCTAACCCCTGGCTTAATTGGCGGCTGGATTGCCAACAACGGCTCTTTCTATGGCGCTGACGCAGGTACTGGCTTCATTGGCGCAATCATCGCGGGTTTATTAGTGGGTTACTTCGTTAAATGGATTACTTCGTTTAACTACCACAAATTCGTTCAACCGCTTGTGCCTATCATGATCGCTCCGATCACTGGCTCTTTGTTCATCGCAGGTTTGTTCATTTTTGTTATTGGCGCACCTATCGCTGGGCTGATGGATGCTCTTACTGCACTGCTAACCAGCATGAGTACAGGCAACGTGGTTCTGCTTGGTATTGTCCTTGGTGGCATGGCCGGCTTTGATATGGGCGGCCCGTTCAACAAGGTGGCGTTCCTATTCTCAGTCGGCATGATTGCCAGCGGTCAAACTCAGTTCATGGGTGCAATGGCGTGTGCAATCCCTGTCGCTCCCCTTGGTATGGCTATCGCAACCAGACTTGGCCGTAAGTTCGACCTATTCGAATCTTCTGAGATTGAAGCAGGTAAAGCAGCAGGCGCGATGGGCTTGGTGGGTATCTCTGAAGGTGCGATTCCATTCGCGGCTCAAGATCCAATGTCAGTTATCCCAGCCAACGTGCTTGGCTCAATGACTGCTGCGGTAATGGCGTTCTCGTTTGGTATCACCAACAGTGTTGCTCACGGTGGTCCAGTGGTCGCTCTACTTGGCGCAATGAACTACCCACTGCTAGCACTGTTGTGCATGGCGTCTGGTGCAGGCGTAACTGCGGTTACTTGTATCGCACTTAAAAATCTACGCAAAGCCAAGCTAGCAACAGCAGCGGCTTAAGCCATTTCAACTCCAATGGCTTGAGCCCACTCTAGTCTCGCATTTCATTAAGCCGAGTAGAGCTCAAGCCATGTTTCCCTTCATGGTGATTTCGATGTCTGATTTTTCTTTAGCGAACGATTCGTTCGCCCAACGTTTTTTCTACCCTATGACTAACGTGATTCAGAACTACGCATGGGGTAGCCCTTCTTCGTTCAGCCAACTGTTTGGTACTGATAACCAGTCTGGTGAGCCGCAAGCGGAGATCTGGATGGGTGCTCACCCTAATGGTTGTTCGATGGTCACTGACAATGGTCAGCAAACCACGTTGTCGAACCTGATTTCCAAGAACCTAAACCTGTTTCTAAGTGAGAAAGTCGCAAGTCGTTTTGGTGAACTTCCGTATCTGTTTAAGGTATTAGCGGCTGAGAAAGCGCTCTCTGTTCAAGTTCACCCGAACAAGCAGCAAGCCGAATCTGGCTATGCTCTTGAAGAGCAGCAAGGCATTCCGATGACGGCTGGCAACCGCAACTACAAGGATCCCAACCACAAGCCGGAGCTGGTGTATGCATTAACCGACTACACCGCGATGAATGGCTTTAGGTCGATCAACGAGATCCTTGAACACTTCCATTATCTCGACATTGCAGAGCTTCATTCGATGGTTAACGATCTCGCGGGCGACCAAACGCCCAATGGATTAGCCAGCTTCTTCGCGAGCTTATTGTCTCTGGAAGGCGAGCAAAAAGGCATGGCGTTAACCATGCTGCTGATGAAGGCTAAGCTTTCAGATACACCTGTGTTCCAATTGATTTCAGAGCTTGAAGCTCAATACCCAGGTGATGTCGGCTTGTTCGCTCCGCTGCTATTGAACGTGATTACCCTAAAACCGGGGCAAGCCATGTATCTGGATGCTGAAACCCCTCATGCTTACATCAAGGGCACAGGCTTAGAGATCATGGCGAACTCAGACAATGTGCTGCGTGCTGGGTTAACGCCTAAGTACATGGACGTGAATGAACTGGTTTCTTGTACACGATTTAACGAAAAGCCCGCGGATAGATTATTGCTCAGCCCGATTGAGCAAGGTGATGTGATGGAATACCAAATCCCTGTCGAGGATTTTAAGTTCTCTATCGTGCAAAATTCGCATCAACGCCAGATCACGACCGAAGGTGCCGAGATCCTATTGCCGCTCGACGAGTCTATGGTGCTCACTCATCAATGTGGTGAAACCTGCGTGATAGAGAAAGGCCATTCGGTATTCGTTCCGGCTTATGCTGAGAGTTACAAACTGGATTGCGCTGGACGCGTAGCGCGCGCTTACAGCTAACTCCCTCAGAACTCAGTACACACTGTTCATGCCCTGCTTTTGCGGGGCATTTTTGTTCCTACAAAAAGTTATTTCAACACCGAAAAACGCCATCAAATATGACCCATCTCACACTGGATGAATGATGCAAATCACACTTAATTTTGCTTGGTACAAATGTACAGTGAAGGGCTTTTATTTGCTATTTCGCGAATCGGGTTAATCCATTAATTTTAATTCAAGAACTTCAATAGTGAATGAGTTAATAAATGATCCCACAGCTAACCAACGTCAACTTAATTAATAACAACCTTCAAGCGAATAATAAAAAAGAACTGTTTGAAGAATTGGCAAGCATGTTATTTGAGAACAAGCGAATCAGCAGTAAAGAAGCCTTCTTGGCAGACATCGAAATTCGTGAATCTCAAAGTATTACCTCGATGGACGGCATCGCTTATCCACACTCAAAAAGCAAGGCAGTAACTGAGCCAGCAATCGCTGTCGGTGTTAAGCGTCAAGGTATCGAGTATGGCGATGAAGACGGCATTAATCCAACCGTGTTTTTTATGATTGCCTCACCCGATAACGGTGCTGACCATCATATTTATGTACTACAAGAACTATTTGGAAAATTCAGCGATGAATTTATTCAAGATATCCATAACGCAAAAGACGAACAACAGATCCTTAATATTTTAATTAATTCATAAGGCGTAGAAAATTATGAGCACCCTAACAACTCAAGCTACGAATACCAATAATAAAAACAGTAGTAGCGACTTTAAAAAAATCCTTAGCACCATGAAAGGCCACCTGCTTTTCGGAACCTCACACATGCTACCTTTCATCGTAGCCGGTGGTGTTCTGTTGGCGTTAGCGGTCATGGCATCAGGCAAAGGTGCGGTTCCGGCCGACGGCTTGCTGGCAGACATCTCTAATATCGGTATCAAAGGCCTTGTTCTTTTCCCAATCATTCTTGGCGGCTTTATTGGTTACTCAATCGCAGACAAACCAGCACTTGCTCCTGCAATGATCTCTTCTGGCATCATGGCTGACATGGGCGGCGGCTTCCTTGGTTGTATCGTGGCTGGCTTTATTGCCGGTGGCGTAGTGCTTCAACTTAAGAAGATCCCACTTTCTACCAACATGACAGCATTAGGTGCATACTTCATCTACCCTCTTGTCGGTACGCTAATCTCTGCAGGTATTGTAATGTGGGGCATCGGTGAGCCAATCAAACTGTTCATGGCTTCAATGAACGAGTTCCTAGCTTCAATGGCTGGCGCATCTAAGATGGTTCTGGGCACAATCCTTGGTGGTATGACGGCGTTTGATATGGGCGGCCCTATCAACAAAGTAGCGACCCTATTTGCTCAAACTCAAGTAGACACACAACCGTGGCTAATGGGCGGCGTAGGCATCGCGATTTGTACACCACCTCTAGGCATGGCATTGGCAACGTTCCTATTCAAAAACAAGTTCTCTAAACAAGAGCAAGAAGCAGGTAAAGCTGCAGCAATCATGGGGTCTATCGGTATCTCTGAAGGCGCTATCCCGTTCGCAGCGAATGACCCAATGCGCGTACTTCCTTCAATCGTTGCCGGTGGTATCGTGGGTTGTGTGTTTGGCTTCATGACAGACGTTCTACTTCACGCACCTTGGGGCGGCCTAATCACTGCACCTGTATCAAGCAACATTCCAATGTACGTAGTAGGTATTGCACTTGGCTCGCTAACCACAGCGGTTATCGTTGGCTTCTGGAAACCAGTCGCAGTAGAAACAGAAGATGACATGGTTGAAGCAGCGCCAGTTCAAGCTCAAACAGCACCTGTAGCAGGCGAAGGCGAGTACGACATCGTAGCAGTAACATGTTGCCCTTCAGGTGTTGCACACACCTTCATGGCAGCGAAAGCACTGGAAAAAGCAGGTTTAGCCGCAGGCCTTAAGATTAAGGTAGAAACTCAAGGTCAAAACGGTATTCAGAACCGTATTACCGACCTAGATGTAGCGAACGCAAGACTGGTTATCTTAGCTCACGATATTCAAGTGAAAGACGCTCACCGCTTTGCGAACGCGAACGTAATTGAGTGTTCAACCAAGGAAGCAATGAAGAAAGCCGCGACTATGGTGGCTATCTAAAACCTGAAACAAGTTAAAAGATAAAATTACTACCCCCTAGTAACTAAAATCCCCATTCGTCTAGTCAACGAATGGGGATTTCTTATAGTTAGGCCAACAGCATCCTTCTCGATACAAGTCATCTGTATCTCTGTAGCCTAGATGAAAAAGTATTAAATTATGTTGTTGAACATGGTTCTATTTCAGAGGTGAGACTTTCTTTCAACTGTTTATATGGCATCGGGTAGCCCAAATAATAACCTTGGGCTTGTTCGCAATTTAACATTTTCAAAATTGACAGTTGTTGAGCATTTTCAACCCCTTCAGCCACTACACTAATGCCAAACCCTCGCGCTATATCAATAATACCAGACGTTATGGCTCTAGAACGATAATCATCTTCCAACCCATTGATGTAACTGCGATCGACTTTGATTTCATCTACATCCAATTTGCTAAATATACCAAAAGACGTGTAGCCAACACCAAAATCATCTATCGAAAAGGACACCCCTTGTTTTTTTAACTTCTGAACAGCGATCGCACACTGATCTATATCTTTCAAAATAGCGGTTTCAGTAATTTCAAGACAAAGTAAGCGAGCAAACTCGGGATCCTTTCGTAGATATTCATCCAGATGGTTCATGTCATCAACGCTATTTAGCTCTACCGCTGAAATATTGACCGAGACACTATTAAGCGCATTCCCTAGCAAGCCATTAGCCCTAAGTTGTGACGCAGTCTTCTCTAGAACTAACGTAGTCAAATCACGACAAAAATGATTCTCTTCTGCTAGCGCGACAAAGATATCCGGTGAAACGACACCATAGCGCTCATGCGTCCAACGAGACAACACCTCCACGCCAGCGACAAATTTACTTTCAATGTTGAATTTAGGCTGAAACACAATATCAATCGCTTTGTCATCAATCGCTTTACGTAATTCTTGCACCATTTCTTGTCGTTGACGTTCAAGCTCAGTGAGTTTTGGGTCATGAAATTCAATCGTGTCCTTGCTTTTCTTTGCTTCAGTTAAGGCGTG
The DNA here is from genome assembly GCF_041467515.1 of Vibrio sp. 10N.247.311.12. Classification (NCBI taxonomy): domain Bacteria; kingdom Pseudomonadati; phylum Pseudomonadota; class Gammaproteobacteria; order Vibrionales; family Vibrionaceae; genus Vibrio; species Vibrio sp. 10N.247.311.12. Next base: position 60,301 of record NZ_JBFSUV010000018.1, on the reverse strand, counting down.
GGTTGCTGATGCCATGAGTTGCTTGGCATTATTCCCATCCGAGGGGAATAGAGCAGCGCCAATACAACAAGTGGCGTGGATATCATAACGATAAGCACACTGGTTAAATCTACGATGTACGAGAGCAATGTAGGATTCAATATCTTCCTTATCATCGAGTTTGACTAAACATGCGAAACCATCGGAATGTACCCGTGACGAAAGTGGTTGATGCTCAATAGGAAATTCAATAGATCGTGCAATGTCTTTTAAAAATGAATTTGTATTTTCGAATCCGATCTGGTCAGCGACAGATTTGAAGTTATCAATGTCTAATAAGAAGAGGACATAATGGTCAATGGCTTGAGAATTTTTCAGTCTTTTATTTAAATATCGATAAAAAACTGATGGGCTATGAAGCCCGGTGACACTATCAAGATCGTTGGCGCTCTCTAAATCGCGATTATTTTTCCGAACCATTACCCATAACAGAGCAGACGTTAGAATGATAAATACCAGACCTTTGACTGTCTGTGCTAAGGCATGTTCACGCAAGTCATTTGATAATGATTCAACCGCGAGATCAGAAAATAAAACCCATAAAGATGAAAGTATTAGGTAGCTGAATACTATGCTGGCCGGATATCTTTTTGTCTTGTTCATCGTTAGCTGCTATCTCTCAGTCTAATGTGTCATGACTTATATGTTATAAATTGCTCATAACGTAGCACCAACATAAATCGCAATCTACCGCTCGCGTTTTTATTTTTGACTTTTATTTACCGATTTTCGTCATCACTTTGCACGACGAAAGCCTTTTAGGGCTAAACATGCCAAAAATAATTTGTGTGGATGTTGGCTCTTAGTCAAACTAAGAGCTGCCGATCGCTTTTGTTGATGCCGGGTATGACTCTTCAATCACAATTGTATTTCGTCCTTTTAGCTTTGCTTGATAAAGCGCGCGATCGCACAGTCTTTCCACTTTTCCTTTTCTGATAGCAAGCTAATACCAAAACTAGACTTAATTGTTAGAGTTGGTTGTTGCTCAAGTTTGATCTTCTGAATTGCTGAGCGTAATTTCTCTGAAAGGGCTGCACACCAGTTACCTATGCTCCTGAAACAGTCGCTCACTATGGGTGTCTTCGCTTTCGACCTTGCCGTTGGTTAGTTCGATATCGACATTCTGACAAGGATTGGTTGATGGCCAGTCCACCAGCTGAATATCGAGCCTGATAAAAGGGTATTTTTGATAAAAAGATGGCAGGCGAGGTAACAGCCAGTTATGGCAAAAAGTGTGATTAACGCGCAGGCTCAACACGTCGGTTTCTTTTTCCCCGAACAAGATTTGAGTCTGCAATTTAAGGTGAGCAAGTGAGCCTGCCACAATCGGTTGATAGTGCTGGGCAGCTGACGTCAGCTTTACGCCTTTGGAGCTTCGCTCAAACAATGTGGTATCGAGAAAGGTTTCTAAACTTTTAAGCTGCTGACTCACCGCAGCTTGGGTAACACAAAGCTCGCGCGCAGCAACGCCAATAGAACCGAGGCGGGCAACAGCTTCGAACGCAACAAGGGCACGTAGAGGGGGTAACATGGCTTCACCTGATTGAAATAAAAGTGAAAAATACTTCAATCAGGTTTCAGTTTTTTGCGCTTACCGTTACAGATTAATGACGAAGGGACGTTGATCAGATATTTATGATCAACGTCCCTTTTCTTTATTTCATGTTCTTAGCGGTGTGTCGCCGCGTGAATCAAACGCAATTACTCTTTGATGTAGAGATCCTTAGAATAGATACGCCCTTCCACGTTGTTCTTTGCAAAGCCGCCAACACTTGGTCGCACTAGACGAGCCTGCATGTAGTAATAGATGGGTGCGATAGGCATATCTTCAGCCAGTAACTGCTCCGCTTGATTATAGAATCCTTGGCGATCTTGCTCGTTGGTTGATGACAATGCGCTGTCCATTGCAACGTCGTACTTGTCATTGTTATAACGCGCAAAGTTACCCGAAGACTCAGAGCGCAATAAGCTCAAGAAGGTTGACGCTTCATTGTAGTCACCACACCAAGAGGCGCGCATCACATCAAAATCACCTTGGCGACGTGATACTAGGTAAGATTTCCACTCTTGATTTTCCAGCTCAACTTGCGCGCCTAAATTGCCTTTCAGCATGGAAGCGATAGCCACTGCAATCGACTTATTCGACTCACTGGTGTTATAAAGCAATTTGAAATCCAATGGATTAGCCGCATCGTAGCCCGCTTCTTTCAACAGCTCTTTCGCCTTTTGGTCGCGCTCCTTTTGAGTCCATGTGCTGTATTCAGGCTGAGTCGCATCAAAGCCTGCCGTGTATTCATGAGCAAAGGTATAAGCCGGCAAGTTACCCACCTGAGTGACACCATTGGTGATGACATCACGCATCATCGAATAAGACACCGCTTTACGTACTCGCGCGTCATCGAATGGAGGTCGCGTGGTATTGAACGCGTAGTAGTAAGTACACAGCAGAGGAACCGCGGTAAACGCATCTTGGTATTTGGTTTTGAGCTGCTGCGCCATGTGTGTCGGCACATCAGACGTGATATCGACCTCGCCCACTGCATAACGGTTAATCGAAGCATTTTGGTTTTCGAACGGAATGTAAGTCACTTGGGTTAGATTGGTATCTGAGCTGTCCCAGTAGTTAGGGTTCTTCTTCAGTTCAATACGTTCGTTAACCACCCACTCGTCCAACACAAACGCGCCATTACCGACAAACTGCTTAGGGTCACTCCAAGGCTTATCGCTGTTTTCTAGCGTTGCCTTATGAACGGGCATCATGGAGGTGTGACCTGTCATCGCAACAAAGTACGGCACTTTGCTATCAAGCTCGAACTTCACCGTGTGCTTATCGACGGCCGAAATACCGAGCTCTTCAACGGGTTTCTTACCTTCTGCTACGTCAGCAATGTTGTTGATCTTGGTGAGCTTGAGATACCACACGTTTGGCGAAGCGAGTTTCGGGTCGACCGCGCGTCTTAACGCATACACGAAATCATCGGCCGTCACCGGATCGCCATTCGACCATTTCGCGTCTTTACGCAGGTGGAATACAAACGTCTGGTTGTCTTCGGTTTCCCAAGATTCCGCGACACCTGGAGTGATATTGCCATCGCGATCTTGGATCACTAAACCCTCAAATAGGTCACGTAGGATGTGCATTTCTGGCAGGCCTTCTGCTTTCGCAGGATCAAGCGTCGCCGCTTCTGCATCGTTCGCGCGAACTAAATGCTGGTCTTTTGCCAGTGAAACACCAGCAGGTAAGGTTTCAGCAACGGCAGTTACTGATATAAAAGGGGTCAATAGAGATGAAATGAGTAAAGCCGTTGAATGTTTTTTAAAATCCATGTTTGTTTGCTCTCCTAGCCTATCTTTGAAGCAAGTAATAAAATTAACAATGCGACGGTTGACGAGTTTTGACGCTATGGTTTATTTAAAGGGGTTCATCTAATGGACTTAGTTAATGACTAATATAGCCAATAGTGAATACTTGATAGTACTTGATCAATCAGGAGATTAAGGTGAGTTTAATTCCAAGAACAGAAAGAGCTGCATTTTCAATAAAGCCGCTAACATATGGAAAGTCAGTATTGGGCGCACCCTTGCTCTATTTCCCCGCGCAAGTAGAAAGCGAATCTCGCGGGCTGATCTTAGCAGGCACGCACGGTGACGAAACCGCTTCTATCGCAGGTTTGTCTTGTGCACTAAGAAGTTTGCCAGCCGCCAACTTGCGACACGATGTGATTCTGTCTATGAACCCAGATGGCAATCAATTAGGAACACGTGCCAACGCAAACCAAGTCGACCTAAACCGTGCCTTCCCAACTCAAAATTGGACAGCAAACGGCACTGTCTATCGCTGGAGCTCCCACACACCAGTCAGAGATGTAAAAGTGAAAACCGGCCAAGCCGAACAACTTGAACCTGAAGTGCAGTCCCTCATCACACTCATTGAACAGCGTAAGCCAAAATTCGTCATCTCTTTCCACGAACCTCTCGCCATGGTCGATGACCCAACCCAATCGGAGCTTGCCACTTGGCTAAGCAAACAATTCAACCTACCGCTCGTTGAAGACGTGGATTACGAAACCCCAGGCTCATTCGGCACATGGTGTCAGGAAAGAAACCTGCCATGCATTACCGTAGAACTTCCGCCAGTTTCTGCGGATTTAACTATAGAGAAGTATTTGGATGCGTTTGTGGCAGTGTTGGGGTGTGAGGGAAATTAGTCTGGAGTAGGCTACATATACACATGCGAACAGTAATTCATCCTAATTACTAGTGAATCATATATTCCGTCTACTGAATCAATCCCATTCATAATCTATGCCGAATTCTTCCTTTGCATCATTTCAACTTATCTTTAGAGAAAGGCAATCGACATGATTAGCGCGATGAAAACTTCACTATCAATGAACTTCGGGGCTCGTCGCTATGAATCTAACTCGTTATAAAAAATCATGACAAGTGTCTGGACAAAAACGTTCCAAGAAAATGATCCTAAAACAGCACTATTTCTAAATTAATATTTATCGTTAGAGGTGATGACGATTGGGGTTTACACGCAAGTTACTACAAGTAGTGTAATAAAGGCTCCAGCAAAGCACTAGAGCCTTAAATACCATTAGAAATTGAATCTAATTAGTAGCCTCAAGCTCTTTCTCTGCAACCGACAGCATCTCAAACTCTTCCTCAGCGGTCGATGCGACCAATTTATTACGGCTATATAGGCCATAATAAGCACCACCAATCACAAAGAGTCCCATAGTCATAAAGAATGCAGATGGGTCAAAAGCATAAACACCCGTCATTGCAATAAGCGACAGCACTAGTGAAGTGCCGGAAGTCAGCATGCCACCCGGTGTTTTGTATGGACGGTGAAGCTCTGGTTGCTTGATACGCAACAATATATGACTAAGCGACATTAATGCATAAGACACTGTCGCCCCCACTACCGCCATCGCCAAGATCAGGTCGCCTTCTCCGGTCAATGACACAGCAAAACCAAACACACCCGGCACCACTAAAGCACGAGCAGGCACTTTGTTTTTGTTTGTAAGCGACAAGCTTTGAGGCAAGTAACCCGCACGAGACAATGCAAACACTAAGCGGCTATAACCGTAGATAATCGAGAAGAATGAAGCAATAAGTCCTGCAAGTCCTAGTATATTAACAGCCGTTGCAACGGTTGGATTACCGGTCAACTTCAAGGCATCGACTAGAGGAACGGCACTATTCGCAATCGCTTCAGAACCCACAGCGCCCGCAAGCAGCAGAACGACTAAGGTAGCGGTGACCAGTAAGAATAACATTGCGCCGATAATACCTTTGGGTACATCCTTGGCCGGGTTTTTCGCCTCTTCAGCAGCCAATGGAACCCCTTCTACCGCAAGAAAAAGCCACATTGCAAACGGTAGTGCCGCCCATACACCATACCAACCAAAAGGAAGTAGTTCTGTGGCTTGTGCGGTTGCCGGAGCGATATCAAACAGATTATTAGCATCAAACTCACTAACCAATACGCCTGCTGTCATAAGAATTGCTAGTACGGCTAACCCACTGATGACCATCATGACTTTCAGAGCTTCTCCTACCCCTGCCATATGAATACCAATAAAGATGGCATAAAAGATCGCGTAAACAAGAGGACCATCGATACCCATTAGTTCATTCACCGCTGAGCCAATAAAAATGACAATCGCGGCAGGTGCAAGGGCATACTCAATTAAGACGGATAAGCCGGTAAAAAATCCCCCCGTTGGTCCCATGGCTTGTCGAGCAAAACTATAGCCACCTCCTGCAGCGGGAATAGCCGCAGACATCTCCGCCAAAGAAAGGACAAGGGTAAAGTACATCACCGCCATAGCAATTGCAGCAATAAGAAAGCCTCCCCAGCCAGCTTGACCGATACCAAAGTTCCAGCCTGCAAAGTCACCAGAGATCACGTATGAAACGCCTAACCCTGCTAGCAAAATCCACCCAGCAGTGCCCCTTTTAAGTTGTCTTTGCGCCAAATATTCCTGATGTTCTGACATTGTAAATCCCTCTATTTTTGTCTTTTATCCAATTAAAAAATTGCCTGTGTGCTTGTCTTCTAACTGCTCACCACCTTCTTCCTCGATACTCGAACGGTCTTTAAGGTTGACTCCTGAAAGCTCTAGCCGACGAGCTTCCTTCAATAGGTATACCGCTCGCTTACACGCATCTTCATAAGCCAACCCCTGTGGGCGAATATTAGAAATGCAGTTCCTATCAGAATCTTTTGTTCCTCTTCTCGCCTGCCAAGTCAGGTACATACCCATGCTATCTGGAGAGGTCAGTCCCGGGCGCTCACCAATCAAAACCACCACCATCTTGGCTTGTAAGCACTCGCAAACATCATCTCCTATTGCCACTCGGCCCTGCCTCACAACAGTAATAGGAGCAACATGCCACGGCACTTCGTCTTCCCCTAATAAAGAAAGCAGATGCTCAATGACTGGATTTGCATGATTTTGAATGGCAATTGAAGACAAGCCATCAGCCACTACTATCGCGAGATCAAACGGGGGAGACTCTGAATGAAGAACGGCTTGCAACTGATTCCAACAGACGTCATCAAGCTCACGACCAAGATCCGGCCTTTGCAAATACATGAATCTGTCTGTCGCTTTGCTGTGCGCCTTAATTGGTGCCTGAGAAGTGTGTTGAATGACCGAGTTTGATTGAGCGATGAGCTCAACCAATAAATCCACATCTAAAGCACAATGAACGGCATCCATCGCCTGTGCATGGTCGAGTTGAAATGAAAGCAACTCTTTAGTTGGAACGCTATTTCCACTTCGACCCAGTGCAATACGTGCCGATGTAAAACCTTTAAGCTCGTGCCAAGGGTTTTGAGTTACCAACTTAGAAGCAGAATGTTTTGCCATAGAGACCACCTTACCCATGTGCGGGGCCTCCATTAAGTTGTGCTAGAGCGCCAGCAAATGAGCCGGAGAGTCGTTCATTTAGGCGCACATCTTTTACATCATCAAAAATCTGCATCTGAGTTAGCCACTCCTCAAACTCCGGCGCAGGTTTTAAACCCAACACCTTGCGTGCATAAAGTGCATCATGAAACGAGGTTGTTTGATAATTGAGCATGATGTCATCGGAACCCGGAATCCCCATAATGAACGAGCACTCAGCGACACCGAGCAATGTCAGTAAGTTATCCATATCATTTTGATCGGCATAGGCATGGTTGGTATAGCAGATATCACACCCCATCGGCAGGCCAAGCAATTTGCCACAAAAATGGTCCTCAAGCCCTGCTCGAATAATCTGTTTTCCATCAAAGAGATATTCAGGGCCGATAAAGCCGACCACGGTATTAACCAACAATGGATTAAAATGACGCGCTACGGCATAAGCCCGTGTCTCACAAGTTTGTTGGTCCACACCATGAAAAGCATTGGCAGAGAGAGATGTTCCTTGCCCAGTCTCAAAGTACATGACGTTACTTCCAACGGTGCCTCGGTTCAGCGAAAGCGCCGCTTCGTTTGCTTCTTTAAGGATCGAAAGGTTAATACCAAAGGTGTCGTTCGTACCTTGAGTGCCACCAATAGATTGAAAGACGAGATCCACCGGAGCGCCCATCTCAATCGCTTCAATCGTGTTTGTAACATGGGTTAATACGCAAGATTGGGTCGGGATCTGGTAGTGTTGAATGACCTCTTCCATCAGATTCATCAACTTAATTGCCTGTGGTACATTATCTGTTGCGGGATTAATGCCGATCACAGCATCACCATTGCCATACATCAAACCATCAAAAATACTGGCGGCAATGCCATTGAGAGAATCGGTTGGATGATTGGGCTGTAAACGGGTGGATAAACGACTAGGCAAGCCAATGGTGTTACGAAACGCAGTCACTACCCGACATTTTTTGGCGACTTGGATCAAATCCTGATTACGCATGATCTTACTCACTGCAGCCACCATTTCTGGAGTTAAACCAGGACGCAGCTTTGCAAGCGTGAGACTATCGGCTTCATCACTTAGCAGCCAGTTCCGAAAGTCTCCCACTGTAAGGTGATCAATCGCTTTAAACGCCTCTCTATCATGGCTATCAATGATTAAACGAGTAACTTCATCACTTTCATAAGGGATCACCGCTTCATTTAAAAACGTCTTTAGGGGCAAGTCTGCCAGTGTCATCTGAGCTACAACACGCTCTGCAGCAGAAGTCGCAGATACACCAGCCAAAACATCCCCTGAACGCTCTGGCGTAGCCTTTGCCATCAGATCTGCTAACGACTCAAAGTTAAAAACCAGGTGCCCTTGTTGTCGGCGATAAGCTGCTGTCATAAATTCCCTCTTCATAAACTGGTTCAGTTCTTGCTCAATAACCTTTTGTATATATGAGTAATTAAGCGATTTTTGAACCGAATGAATATCAAGAATCGGCAAACATAAAAAAGCATTAATAAACATAAACTTAAAGACACACTGTACTAATATGGGTCACATGGGTAGGTCATGGAATGATGAGAAAGGATGAAGAATTGATGCGTTATGCACCTAATTTGTGCACATTCAACACATTTGATGCAAATCAGCAGGCAGCCAGCCTCTTTAACTGGCAGCAAGAATATGACCAACTGAGTCAAGGAAGTTTTCTAGGTCAGATCCGTGAACGAAAATTTTCTCACGTGCACCTATTTCGAGAAGACAGCAACCGAAAACTCAAGCAGCAATGTCGTATTAATGAAGGGATTTGGTTAGGGATCAGTGCTAACGATAGACCTTTACACATCAATTACGCACAAGGTAATCCTGATAGTATTTTGATCCGTGAGGCTGGGGCGGATTTTGAGCTACTTACGCCAGAAACCTTTTCTATTTATGGGTTAGTCATAAGCCCTTCACTGGTTGAAATGATTCAGCAACAGCTAGAGATTGAATCATTAAACAGCAAGAGCCACTTTCTTGGTTGCTCTCAACACTACACCCAACAAATAAAAGCTTACTTGAGCTTACTACTCTCCCCGAGTCAATCTCGCTGGTCTTTTCAAACTCATCAATCCATTGTTCAAGATATGTTGGTCGAATTGTTCGCTCAATCGTCTAATCAAAATATGCAAAAAACCAATGCCTCACAGCGTGAGAACACAATGCGTCGAATTAGGCAGTACCTAGATAACTCGCAGTACCGTAAACCCGTCACCGTGTCTGAACTGTGCGATGCGGTTTATGTCAGTCGCCGTACGCTGCAATACACCTTTGAGTCCTGTTGTGGCATATCACCAAAACAATTTATACAAAATGTACGTCTCAACCAGGTACGGCGCATTCTGCAAAATCCGAGCGAACAACGGTGCATCAATGAAATCGCCTTTGACTTTGGTTTTTTTCATCTGGGATATTTTTGCCAAAGCTACAAGCAGTTGTTTGGTGAGTCGCCCATGCAAACACGTTCTAATGTCTAAAACCCAAAAAGTGTCGAGGGACAACTTAAAAAAATGTAGTTAGACGATATGAAAGACGAATAGATTAGTTGACTATCCTGCCTCAAGATCACAACGCATGAACTTCACTTCAAGTGCCTGCCGCCATCAAGGTGCAAAGTCCTTCCTGTCATATAGTGACTAGCCAAAACAAACTTAATGCCATCTATCACTTCTTCAAAGCCTGCCTCTGCGGGAATCAGTGCTTTTTTCAGAGCTTTGGTTTTGTACGCCTCGTCATCATGTTCATTGAATTTTATCATGGCAGGAGAGACAGTATTGACTTTCACCTTGGGAGCCAGCATCGCTGAGAACGACAGCGTCAGGTTGTTGAGTGCGGCTTTACTGGCCGCGTAAGCGATGTGTTTTTTACTGCCTTTTTCCGCAACGTAATCACTGATGTGGATGATGTCCGACGTTTTATCGCCAGACATTAGTTGGTCTTTGAGCATTAAATTAACCAGATAAGGCACGGTGGCGTGAATCGTCATCATCTGGTGCATGATTTGTAATGCGTTTTCACTGGGATTTTTTTTGTTCTCCGGTTGCCAGTCGGAAGCGTTATGGATGATGGCTCGAATCGCCTTATATTCTTGACCAACATAATGCAAAAAACCCTCTAAGCTACTTTGTTGATAAAAATCTACCTGTTGCAAGTCGGCTCCACTGTCGCGCAGTATTTTCAGCTGGGGATAGTCGCTTCGGTAAGTGCCAACGACTTTGTATCCGTCAGATATAAGTTGCTGCGCCAGAGCGAATCCTAAACGCTTCCCCACTCCAGTTATTAGAATCGTTTCACTCATCGTAAAAACTCAGCTCTAGTTTGAGGGTTAGTTTTGAAACTGCCACCAAGCGCGGTTGTGGTGGTTTCAGAGTTAGCGTCCATAACGCCTCTCGATTTAACGCAGTAGTGAGTTGCTTTAATCGTCACAGCCACATTTTCTGTTTCAACCAGAGCCTGTATCGCGACCAGGATTTGTTGAGTAAGGCGTTCTTGAACCTGCGGACGCTGAGCAAAGAATCGAACAATACGGTTTATTTTAGATAGCCCAAGAATCTTGGATTCTGGGATATAAGCCACTTGTGCTAAACCATCGATGGTGATGAAGTGATGTTCGCACGTCGAAGTTAAATCTATATCCGATACCTTAACCATTTCATCAACTGACATTTTGTTGTCGATAACACTAATTTTGGGGAAGTTATTGTAGTCGAGCCCTGAAAATATCTCGTGAACGTACATCTTTGCAATGCGATGAGGTGTTTCAGCGAGACTGTCATCGGTTAAATCCAGCCCGAGCGTACTGACAACTTCCGTCAAAAGCCCTTTGATGCGGTTGTACTTCTGGTCGGGGTTCATTTCACTCGATGTCATCGGGGTTTCAAGCCCCTTTTCGAGCAAAGCTTCTCTTACTTTTTCAGCTTCTGTGGTTAGCATTGAGTCGCTCCTTATGAGTTAATCTTCAAGTTCTGCTTCATAGCTCAGGGTGAGCGAGACGGAATCGGCGAAACGTAGAGCATGAGGCTTGTCAATTCTCACCTGAGCGTATCGGACCCATGAATGGTCGATACAAATACCGAGTACGTCGCTGGTTAACTTTTCTAAAAGCAGAAACCGTCCAGATTCAACATGTTCAATAATTTTTTTGCAGATATTTTTGTAGTTAAGTGCGTTCTCCACATCATCAGAGAGGCAAAGGTTGTTCGCGGGATAATGGATCTCCGCATTTATGACGATGTCTTGCTGCTTGGTTTTTTCTTCTTCGTTGAAGCCGATGAAGGTTCTTAATCTGAGATTTGTGATGGTGATAATCGCATTGTGATTCATAACAGTTTCCGATCCTTAGAAGGTAGAGTGAGTTACGTGCCTATTAGAGGAAAAGATCAATAAAGCTCAAGCGTTCTGTTTAAAGCAGTTACAGGGACTAAGTGAAGCTGACCTCGAACGGTATAAGTTCGGTTTTCTGACTCAGCTGATCGAAGTTGTTCCAGAGATGCTGAAAAGAGATATCTAGAGTGGGATGAAGTTCTTGCGCGGCAACATCAACTAACGGTCGAAGCACAAAAGCGTACTCGGTGATTTCACCTCGAGGCAGCTCTACTCCATCAATAATGCCGACTTCGTTACCGTAGAGAAGGATATCGATATCCATCGTACGCGAAGCGTATTCTTTAGTTTCACGCTTGCGAGCATTGTCTATCTCGATTTGATGCAGAACCTTAGCCAGTTCAGCGATAGAAAGGTCACATTCAAACCCTGCGACTAGGTTAAGGAAGTTGTCCCCTTCAAAACCAACAGGCTCACAATCGTAGAAATTAGAAATGTGTAGAGGTGCAAAGCGGCTATTCAATGCTTTGAGAGATTCTGTGACGTGATGTTCGCGGTTAATGTTGCTTCCGATGCTGACATAGACGGTGGCCATATTGTTTTCTCCCTTTTAACGAACCTCTTACGTTGTAAGTCGCTGGGAAGATCAGCTATGTATCCGTTTGATGTCGGGAGGGTAAATGAAAATCTCCCGACAACTCATATTGAGATCGGTTCTAAGTTGGAAAGAGGGACTTTCGAACTAGGAAGTGCCACGAGTAAAAATTCAGCTTATGAAGGCTCTGGACAAAAATGAGTCTATAGTGCGATCTAGGTTTTTACCAAAAAAACGTAGGAGTAATGGAAAAATAATCAGTGTTAAATTTGTATAATAGAAATGAAGTTCACACCATAGTGAACTTCATAACATAGATATTAATTTCTACTATTGAGACTGTCGCTCTTTGATTAATGTTTCAAAGTCTGAAGGGTAAGCTGTAACAAGAGTTGCTTCTGCATCTAAAGCCCCTAAATTGTCTCTAATACTTGCAATCGTGCGAGGAATAAACTGGCTAGAATCCCCCATAAAACTTCGAACGAGATCTTTACCTAAGTTATCCAACCCCCCAGACTCGATATCAAACTGAGTATATATATCTACATGGTAACCATCTTCATATTGCCATAAACAAGTATAAAATTGAGTGTTTTCACCATGTGAATTCATCGAACTATCCGCAGCTTGAGCATATACTAATGCTCCATCACACGTAGGAATTTTTACCGAACCACCGGCTAATGCTGATAGGGTTGAATTACTACCGAATGGATTTACTAATTGAAATCGAGGTGCATCTTTTGGTAATGGGTGAGGTGGTAAATCTTCCGTGATCCTCACAGAAGAGGTATTCGCCTGTAGAGCCGTTTTAATCGCTTTCGCCATATCTGTTGAAGAAACATTTTCCGCTACTTTCAGATCAAAAACAGCATAACTTCGTTTAGTCTCTTTTGTTTTTGTCATTGAAGTACTCTGACAACCAGACAATCCCAGCGAAATCGCTACTGCCAACCCTATCGCTCTATAATACATTGAATTAATTCCCTTTTATATTTGGTATAAGCATGAACATTGTAGGGTTAATGCCTCAGGAAATCAACTTGATGCATATTTCATGAGTCGATAAAATTACAAAAACGTCTGGGTAATTGTTTATTTTACGCTTAAGGGTCCTAAATTTAGCCAACAGCCTGTTGACCAAAATTATTCTTATGGATAATTTCTGCTTTTTAGACTCATTTTGGGGCAAAAATAAGTTAGAGGCCCTAGTGACCACCACGCCAGACAGAATCAAAGTAATTCCAATTACCGCCATACTCAACACACAAAAAAGCGCGAGAGACGGATGTCATTCTCGCGCTTTTTAGGACCGTATAACTTGAAGTTTACGGTTAGATCTTAGCAGTAAACGTACGGCTAATTACATCTTGTTGCTGCTCACGTGTTAGCGAGTTGAATCGTACTGCGTAACCCGAGACTCGGATGGTTAACTGTGGGTATTTTTCTGGATGTTCGACGGCATCCAACAACATGTCACGGTTAAGCACGTTCACGTTAAGATGTTGCCCACCCTCAACACGAATCGAACCTGCATTTTCCTCGTGGTGGAAGTAACCATCCATTAGTGCTGCTAGGTTCACTTTTTGGCTTAAGTCATCTTTACCTAGTGCATTTGGTACGATTGAGAAGGTGTAAGAAATACCATCTTTAGCGTACTCGAACGGCAGTTTGGCAACTGAAGAAAGTGAAGCCACCGCCCCTTTCTCATCACGACCGTGCATTGGGTTTGCGCCCGGGCCAAATGGCATACCAGCGCGGCGACCATCAGGCGTATTACCGGTTTTTTTACCATATACAACGTTTGAAGTAATCGTAAGGATAGATTGAGTTGGAACCGCTTCACGGTAGGTGTTCCTTTTCTGAATTTTCTTCATAAAACGTTCAACCAAATCACAAGCAATATCATCGACACGTGAATCGTTGTTGCCGAATTTTGGATATTCGCCTTCAATATCAAAGTCGACAGCGATGCCATCTTCGTTACGTACTGGTGTTACCTTCGCGTATTTGATAGCCGCAAGCGAGTCAGCAACAACCGACAGCCCTGCAATACCACAAGCCATTGTGCGATGAACATCGCGATCCATTAACGCCATTAACGATGCTTCATAGCTATAACGGTCATGCGAGTAATGGATCACGTTCAGCGCAGTGACGTATTGCGTTGCAAGCCAATCCATCATGTCATCAAAGCGAGGCATTAAGCGGTCAAAATCGAGAACTTCATCTTCGATACGAGCAACTTGAGGACCAACCTGCATGTTAGATTTTTCATCAACACCACCGTTAATGGTGTAAAGCAACGCTTTAGCAAGGTTTGCACGAGCACCAAAAAACTGCATATGTTGGCCAACCACCTGCGGGCTTACACAACACGCAATCGCGTAATCGTCGTTATCAAAATCCGCACGCATTAGATCGTCGTTCTCATACTGAAGTGATGAGGTTTCGATAGACACTTTAGCCGCGTATTGTTTAAACGCGATAGGCAGTTGTTCAGACCATAGAACCGTCATGTTCGGTTCTGGCGCTGGGCCCATCGTGTGCAATGTGTGCAAGTAACGGAAAGTCGTTTTGCTAACGAGTGTACGACCATCAACACCCATACCAGCCATTGCTTCTGTTGCCCAAATTGGGTCGCCAGAGAACAATGAATCGTATTCAGGAGTGCGTAGAAAACGAACCATACGAAGCTTCATGATGAAATGGTCAATCAACTCTTGCGCTTGTTTTTCATCAATCAGACCAAGTTTAAGGTCTCGTTCGATGTAAACATCTAGGAAGGTTGATGTGCGGCCTAGCGACATCGCAGCACCATTTTGAGACTTAACCGCAGCTAAGTAACCGAAATAGGTAAATTGGATTGCTTCTTGCGCAGTACGAGCAGGAGAAGACATATCAATGCCGTACTTCAAACCCATTTCTCGCATTTCATCAAGGGCACGAATTTGATCAGTAAGCTCTTCACGTAGACGCAATGTCTTATCTAAATCACCACCCGTTTCAAGCATCTTCTGAGTCGATTTGAATTGCTCATTTTTGTCTAATTTTAGGAAGTCGATACCGTACAAAGCAAGACGACGGTAGTCGCCGATAATGCGTCCACGACCATAAGCATCCGGCAGACCAGTAATAATACCAGAACGGCGACATGCTTTAATTTCGTCGGTATAAAGATCGAACGCTACTTGGTTATGCGTTTTGCGGTACTCAGTGAAGATCTTTTCGATTTGTGGCTCTAATTCACGACCGTACACTTCGCACGACGTTTTCACCATTCGAATACCACCATTGGCGATGATGCCGCGTTTCAGTGGTTTATCGGTTTGTAGACCCACGATTTTTTCGAGGTTTTTTACAATGTAACCGGCATCGTGTGAGGTGATAGTGGAAACGATATCAGTATCAAAATCGACAGGGGCATGAGTGCGGCTTTCTTCTTTAATACCTTCTAGCACCGACTCCCATAGCTGTGTCGTCGACTCCGACACGTCCGCAAGAAAAGACTCATCGCCTTCATAAGGGGTGTAGTTTCGCTGAATAAAATCACGTGCATTAACGGATGTTTGCCAGTCGCCAGCTTGAAATCCCGTCCAAGCTTCCATCATATCGGTTGTCGGAATAGTCATAATGACCCCCTAAGTTATTGATAAAAAGATAATATCTATGATTATTTATAATCATTGGTTTCTGCTGGCTATACTAAACCGACCAATCTATGAGTAAAGTGAGCTGTTTTCATAAAATACATGCACAAAATGCATTTATTGGAATTACTATATTATATTCAATACCTTAAGTTGAAGGCTAACTACTCTAGATTCCAATTAGTTTGTTCCTTCAGAAGTAGGAAATAGACTCTTAGTGACTCACCGACGTTGAAAACAGGTTAATGACCACCACACCAGACAGAATCAAAGCGATGCCAATGATCGCGTAGATGTCTAGCTTTTGCCCGTAGACCAACCAAGACAACGCCGCGACCAACACTATCCCTGCGCCACACCAAATCGCATACGCCACACCCAAAGACATGGTTTGAACCGTGAGAGACAACAGATAAAAAGCAAAGCCATAACCGACGAGTACTGCGGCGGTCGCAGGAAGGGAAGTAAATTGCTGCGTTTTAGGCAATAAAGAAGTCGCGACAACTTCAAGCACGATGGCAAGTGACAGCATCACTGGAGGCGGAAGAGATAAAAGCATGTATGAGTCCACAACATTAAATACGGCGCTCAGAATATTGTAGTTTTATTTCCAATTCATGTGATTTTCAGTAAGCAATTATTATGACGTACCTTAATAATTCTTAAGTGTGACTTTCGGTTAACACGAGGAACCTAAATGCTCTATTATTACAAATAAGTAATAATCATTTTCTATTTAAGGGGATTATCAAAACATGCACTCACACCTATACTAGCTCCAACAAAACGAGAGAGCGGAAACAATTAAGCTCAACTACGCTTAACGGGTTGAATTTAATTGCACAGTTATCCGCTGTACTGACATATAGGAAACATCCAATGACAATCGAAATTAAACCTGGTCAAACGCATATCAAATCAAAAGCAATGGTTGCATGGGCAGCTGGCGAGCCACTAAAAATGGAAGAAGTTGATGTACAACTTCCTAAAGCTGGTGAGGTTCTAGTTCGCATCGTTGCTACTGGTGTTTGTCACACTGACGCATTCACATTATCAGGTGACGATCCAGAAGGTATCTTCCCTTCAATTCTTGGTCACGAAGGTGGCGGTATCGTTGAGATGATCGGCGAAGGCGTTACAAGTGTTGAGATTGGCGACCACGTTATCCCACTTTACACAGCTGAATGTGGCGAATGTAAGTTCTGTAAATCTGGTAAAACTAACCTATGCCAAGCCGTTCGTGAAACGCAAGGTAAAGGCCTAATGCCAGACGGTACAAGCCGCTTCTCTATCAATGGCGAAACGATTTTCCATTACATGGGCTGCTCGACTTTCTCTGAGTACACAGTACTTCCAGAAATCTCTCTAGCGAAAGTAAGCAAAGAAGCACCACTTGAAGAAGTTTGTCTTCTAGGTTGTGGTGTAACAACAGGCATGGGCGCGGTACTTAACACAGCTAAAGTTGAAAAAGGCGACAACGTTGCTGTATTCGGCCTAGGCGGTATCGGTCTTTCTGCAATCATTGGTGCTCGCATGGCTGGTGCTAACCGCATCATCGGTGTAGATATCAACGAGAGCAAATTCGAGCTAGCAAAACAGCTTGGCGCGACAGACTGCATCAACCCAACTAAATTCGACAAGCCAATCCAAGACGTTATCGTAGAGATGACAGACGGTGGTGTTGAGTACTCTTTCGAGTGTATCGGTAACGTAAACGTGATGCGTCAAGCACTTGAGTGCTGCCACAAAGGTTGGGGCGAATCTGTAATCATCGGTGTTGCAGGCGCAGGTCAAGAGATCTCAACTCGTCCATTCCAACTAGTGACTGGTCGCGTATGGCGTGGTTCTGCTTTCGGTGGTGTTAAAGGCCGCTCTGAGCTTCCAGAAATCGTTAACCGCTACATGGCAGGTGAGTTTGGTCTTCAAGAGTTCATTACTCACACTATGGGTCTGCAAGACGTTAACGAAGCATTCGACCTAATGCACAAAGGTGAATCTATCCGTACTGTTCTACACATGGATAAGTAACACATCTTGGCCTCGATTCTTTCGAGCATCGAGGCCACAGCTACAAATGAATAGCAACAAACTGTCTTCACCACCTCCTGCCCGGTGGGTGGTGAAACTTTAAATGATATAGACATGTTATTCCCCAAAACCATCAACCTAACGGAGCACAATAGATGACAATCGAAAACATTAGCCAAGCAAAGGTTGCTGGTGGTTGGCACAAACAATACACCCACTTTTCTGCAACGCTTGACTGCAACATGCGTTTTGCGATTTTCTTGCCGCCTAACGCAAGCAAAGAAAACCCAGTTCCTGTTTTGTATTGGTTATCAGGCTTAACCTGTACCGATGAAAACTTCATGCAAAAAGCCGGCGCGTTCAAAGCCGCGGCTGAGCAAGGCATCGCGATTGTTGCACCAGACACTAGCCCACGTGGCGAAGGTGTTGCCGACGATGAAAATTACGATCTCGGCCAAGGTGCAGGCTTCTATGTGAATGCCACTCAAGCGCCATGGGACAGCCATTACCACATGTACGATTACGTGGTAACAGAGCTCCCTGCATTAATTGAGTCGTTCTTCCCTGTTACATCCGTAAAATCGATTTCTGGTCACAGCATGGGCGGACATGGTGCCCTAACGATTGGCATTAAAAACGAAGATAGCTACCGTTCTATCTCTGCATTTAGCCCAATCAGTAACCCAATGCAATGCCCTTGGGGCCAAAAAGCATTTAACCAATACTTGGGCTTAGATATTGAAGAGTGGAAGCAGTACGACGCCTCTGAGCTTCTAAAAGCCAAAGGCACTAAGCTGCCAATGTTGGTCGACCAAGGCGAAGCCGATAACTTCCTGATTGAGCAGCTTAAGCCTGAGCAATTAGTCGAAGCCGCTAAGGTAACCAATGCCGATTTAGATCTACGTATGCAGCCTGGTTACGACCACAGCTACTACTTCATCTCTAGCTTTATTGATGAACACATTGAGTTCCACGCTGCTTACTTAAACAAGTAGCCAGATGAATTTAGCCCGCACTTTGTAAACACAAGGTGCGGGCTTTTTAATGCCTGATGATTTTATAACGGTTGCTTTTATAACTGCTGAATACGCTGCTTTAACGCTTCTAAATCCACATCATTTCCAACAATTCGTAATCGAACATACTCTTCAGTCATCGCGTCGCACGTAATTGCAAAATCGACACCGGAGCACGTCTTAATACCGATACTCTCAAATAGCTTTGAAAGGTTAGTTCCTGTTTTTTTCAGCAACATAATGGGCGTCGATATTGACGTTCCAACCACTTCAATATCGTGCACAGACAACAAGCCGATCATTTGCTGCTTAAAGTATTCAGTTTTGCTGCGGTTCATTTCTAAGAAGTGTTTCGCATTGGGTAAGGTCGCCGATGCGATTTTTATTGAAGGGTAAGTCGGCGTGAACACACTCACCGCAGCCTCGATTGCAGAAGTCAGGTTTTCACTGCTGGCTAAGTAACCGAGTCGAATCCCTGCAAGGCCTAAGCCCTTAGAAAAGGTTCGTAAAACTATTAAGTTGTCCAAGACCAAGGTTTGATCGAGCATAGACTGTTCAGGAGTCAGGTATTCACCATATGCCTCGTCGACAATCAAAATAGCGCCAGAACGCTCACATACTCTCGCTATCTCGACCAGATAAGCTCTGTCGTAGATTCGACCCGTTGGGTTGTTGGGATTATCGATATACACCAAGGCAGGATTTTGACTGCTTATTTTTGATGCCAACACACCGAACAGATCCGACTCGTTTTGATAATCAAACATGTTGATGGACTGGTACTTCCCGCCCACCAAAGTGAACTCTGATACTGCTTCAACAAACTGAGGGCCAATGCCTATCATGGTGCGATTGTTGTGATCGATAAGTTTATTGAAGATAAGTTCTAGCGCCCCAAGAGAGCCCGTGGTGTACGTAATACGACAATCTTCAATCCCAATAAACTGGCGAGTCAGATAAGTCAGCTCCGAAAGCTCCCTGTGGCAATAGTACTTATCAATACCGTAGATAATATCTTTGATCACATGTTCAGGAATTTCTGGTGCGCCAAATGGATTGGAGCCAAGTGAACAATCGATACGAAATGAGTGATCGACATAAGAATGGTATTCGCCACTTAACCGTGGATTTAAATGCATAAGAAAACGCTCAAAAAATATTCATGCGCTATTCTTATCGTACTGAATTTTATCTATATAGGTCATTTCGCGACAGTTCTTCGCCTTGTTTCGAGAGACTGGTTAAAAACCAAGATTGGTTCAAATAACGAATTCTCTTAAGCCATAATCAAGAGTTAAGCACTCGTGTTTACATTTCGAGTTAACCGAACCGCTTTCTTTGCGCTAGATTAAGCTGAGATAAGATAGGGTAATAACAGAGCTTGCATCTTTACTCTCCCTAGTTACCATAGCCCCATTAACATCCCCCATATTTTGAAGGTTGCTATGAAAGCAATTAAGACTCTTTTCTTCCTGATGGTTTTATTGAGCGGTCTGTTTACCGCTTGGCTGTTTATTCCAATTCCAGCGACCATGGACAAGCAAACGCTCGACGTTCCATTAACGGAACCATTCAAGCTTGTTGCGTATCGCAGCAACCCGAATGATGCGAGCAAGCCGCTGACTTACCACTACTATGTGATTTCAGATGTGGTTGGTGTAGACGACATGGACCCATTCCTGATTACCACGGACCAGTTCGTGAAGCTTGGCGAATTCGACGAGAACACATTCAACCTTACGGTTAACGGCAAGATTGATAGCTACACCAACGATTTGTGGATCAAGAAATCTGATGGCAAGCTTCAACACTGGTACGTGAGTATTAACGCGAACTATATTCGTTAAAATCGAACTGCAATAAACCTCATTTTAAAACTGCGCTTTGGCTTCCAAGCGCAGTTTTTGTTTCTAGCAACACCCTCCACTTATCCCGACCCGTTCGACATAAACTGCATTGCCTACTTTTGATTCACTGCTGCCCTTGCTCTCAAGGTGTTATAAGCTCTTTAGATACGATAAGCTCAGACCATGCTCGACGCCCAATAAATCAAAATAATAAAGGATCACCCGTGGAATTTACGCTCGACAAATTTAACGGCATCATCATTGACCCAGCAACAGCCCCTCACGATGTTGACTCATTCAATGCCGAACTCAGCGAGATCACCGAATTTTCAAAGCAGAATAACAAAGGCATCATTTGGATTAGCTTACCTATTTCACTCTCGCACCTTATTCCGGTGGCGACTGAGCTTGGCTTTGTGTTTCACAACTGCTTAGAAGACGAGATTACGCTGATCCACAAATCCGAGATTGTAGAGTTTGTGCCTTTCATTCCGACCCACACCTTGGGTGCTGGTGCGTTAATCACTAACGAACACAATCAAGTTCTGATGATCAAAGAGCACGGCATGACGGGTTACAAATTACCGGGCGGTCATATTGAGTTGGGTGAAGGCATTGAAGAATCCGTGGTTCGAGAAACCTTGGAAGAAACCGGTATCGAGGCAACGTTCGTTTCAGTGGTTGGCATGGCGACAAGACACCCGTATCAATTCGGTAAATCAAACCTCTACTTTATTTGTCACCTTATCGCTCAAACTCAAGAAATTGCGATTCAAGACACTGATGAAATTGCAGAAGCTAAATGGATAGATGTTGAAGAATATATTAACAACCCCGACAGCTACCCGTTTAACCGCCAATTGGTCGGCTCTTTGATAGGCAAACAAGGATTAGAACTTACCCAACTAGAAGGCAACTATGGCCCGAACCATAAGCCAGAGATCTTCTTTTCGAAAAACTAAAGCGATTCAAACATAAAAACGCCAAGCTCATAAGAACTTGGCGTTTTGCTTTTCATTTTACTTATATTGTTTAAGCCATCTCGTTGCTAGTAACTTCCTAATTAGACTGTTCTAGAACCTATCTATTTTAGAAAAAGCCTAACGGATTAGTATCGTAGCTAATTAATAGGTTCTTAGTGTTTTGGTAGTGATCGAGCATCATCTTATGTGTCTCACGGCCGATACCCGACTTCTTGTAACCACCAAACGCACGCGCTCCATTTCAGCATCGTGTGATTTACACCATGGTGAACAACAGATAGAACACGCTTGGCAGCAGGCCAATAAGGTTATCGATAAAGGGATTAGCCTATTAATCCTAGGAGAAACAGGCGTCGGCAAGGGGGAGTTTGTTAAAGCGTTACACAAGCAAAGCCAACGTAAATCGGCCCCCTTAGTGGCGGTGAATTGTGGAGCACTACCGAAGGATCTAATCGAATCAGAACTGTTTGGCTACGCACCGGGGGCTTTTACTGGCGCGAGTCACAAAGGATTCCAAGGTAAGATCCGTCAAGCGGATAAAGGCATTCTATTTCTAGATGAGATCGCCGACATGCCTTTAGAAGCTCAGTGCCGACTGCTGCATGTTCTGCAAGACAAATCCGTGGTGCCAGTTGGTTCCAATCAAAGCTACCAAGTCGATTGCCAGATCATCGCTGCCACTCACAAAAACCTCGAGCAGTTAGTCGCAACAGGTGAGTTTAGGCAAGACCTGTATTACAGACTCAATGGCTTAGCCTTCACCTTGCCAAGCCTACAACACCGACAAGACAAGCACGCTTTAATCGAGCACATTCATCGTAAATACGCCGAAGACGAACAGACAATCTGCCCGCACTTGATGAGCTTACTGTGCGCCTATTCTTGGCCGGGTAATATCCGCGAATTAGACAACTTACTTAAGGTTGCTGCTCTATTAGCAAGTGATGAACCCCAACTCACACTCGAGCATGTGCCCAGCCACCTTGCTCAACATCTCACGTCATTAGCACACGATAATCAGCATCAGCTAATGACTCCTAATGCCATCAAAGGTACAGCGAGTAACGATTTAAGAAGCACCGTTGAAGAAACCTTGCTGCAAACTTATCAAGCCAACCAAGGCAACATAAGTAAGACTTCGAGAATACTCGGTATCAGCCGCAATACCATTTACCGAAAGCTAAAGAGCTTGGGGATTCTATAGTAGGAAAAGGAATCTAAGCTAATCAGAATCCAACTCCACAAGTTGATTGAGCACTTCTTTATCCAATACCGGGTGATGCTTGGTCGCTAGGATCAGCACAATATCGACCGAAGGCAACGGTGGCATATCATCGAGGATTCTCAAATCTGGAGTCACGCTGAGCTTACCCATCGCACCAATGGCTAATCCGGCTTTAACGATCGCTCGCTGCGCCGAAGCGGTATTGCTACACGCCAATAACTGATAAGGCGTACCTTGCTTAGTTAAACCATTCACTGCTGCAGCGTGATATTTACAGTCCGTTTGAAACAAGGCTAATGGAACAGGCTTGGAGCTATCAAACGCATAGTCAGAGCTGCTTATCCAAACACCCACATCATGTGTAAGCCAATAACCCTCTTCGCTGTCGGGCGCTCGAGTGACAATCGCCGCATCTAAACGGCCATCATCCAACCACTCTCTGAGCGTAATGCTCGGCAGGCTGAATATTTGGATTGAGCACGTAGGCTCTGCTTGCTGTAACAGGCGAATGACTTTCGGCAGAATGGTGTCGTTGTAGTCTTCAGGGCAGCCGAGTCGTAGAGGTTGTTTGTCTTCGTAACGCTTTACTTGCTTGAGGGCTGTATTGTGAAGGGCGACTAACTGTTCGGCATGAGAACGCAGCGCCAAACCTGCTTCAGTGAGTATTAAGTTACGCCCTTCTTTTTGGAAAAGAGTGACGTTGAGTTCTTCTTCCAACTTACGCATCTGAGCACTGAATGCCGATTGGGTGCGATTTATCTGTTTCGCTGCACGTGTGAAACTACTGGTTTCCACAAACGCGAGAAAACCTCGCAAAGCATCAATATCCATATTGAAATCACCACCCATCGTTTTTATTAATGTATTGCATCAAAATTATCCGTTAGTGCGCCGCAATACAATCCCCTAAGCTCAAATGCATGCCCCTAGGCTCAAAGCATACCCACTAAACGCAAGGAAGCAACGATGCAGCTTTATATTGGAAACCAGAACTACTCAACTTGGTCACTGCGTGCATGGCTGATATTCGATAACTACAACCTCAATGCAGAAGTCATCAAGCTCAAGCTATTCACCTCTGATTTTTACGACACTCTGGCGAAAGTGACGCCAACGGCTAAGGTTCCAACCTTAGTTGACGGCGACGTTGCGGTGTGGGATTCATTGGCCATTCTCGAATACGTTAACGACGCCCACTTGAACGGTGCAGCGTGGCCTAGCTCAGTGAAAGAACGCGCCCATGCCCGAGCAATTTCCGCCGAGATGCACTCTGGATTTTTTGCCGTCAGAAATGAAATGCCGATGAACTGCCGCGCACAACGAAAGCTAAAACTCAGTGAAGACGCCTTGAAAGACATCGCTCGTATCGATGCCATTTGGTCGACGCAGATTGAACAATACCCTGAAGGATGGTTGTTTGGTGAATGGTCGATTGCCGATGCGATGTTTGCACCTGTGGCATTACGCGCAGAAACCTATGGCATCCAGCTTTCAGAAAAAGCATCGCAGTATCAACAACGTGTGCTTAACAGCCCATCAATACAAAAATGGCTAGCAGAGGCAAGCTTAGAAACCGATGTGGTTGAAGAAGATGAGGCGGGCAAGCCGGTATAAGTAGATAGCGATGAGTCTCGATATAGCATCGAGACTCATTTTATATTAGGCGGTTAGAAAGCGATTTCTTTAAAGACTATTCTTTGGCAACAGGGGCGCTGTGATCATTCGGTTCAAACTCCAAAATATCACCAGGTTGGCACTCTAAAACCTCACACAGTTTGTCGAGTGTCGATAACCTCACGGCTTTTGCTTTAGCATTTTTTAATACTGACAAGTTGGCTTCTGTAATACCAACCTCTTTTGCCAATGTCTTCAATCGCATTTTTCGTTTTGCCATCATAATGTCTAAATTAATGCGGATAGTCATGACAAGTCCTTTAAATCGTTTGGCTGTGCTCATCAGCCAGAATATAACCTTCTTTCATCACCCATGAGATGATCAAAATAATTATACCCAATATCAGTGTTAAAAAGTCCATACCTACAAAACTAATCCCCAAGATACGTTCGCCTGGGGGATTATTGAACGATAGAATCACTGACATCAATGAACTATAGATAACTGAACCTAATACCCAATAGAACAAGCTATACCCAAGCTTCTGGTAGGACATTGCGTTTTCCAAAGAGAAGATTTCGCCTCGTTCATAATTACGGAATAAACGAATCAGAACCATTAGTGCGTACATAAGGATGCTGGACATCGCTAAACTGGTGAACGCAGCAACCGTTCTTGTTGTCATAGACAGCGGCAACATCGTGAGATGCCCGATGTCGTAATAATAAAGACCCGTTGCACTTATAAAGTCATAGGGAGTCTCAATGGTTAGCCAGAAGTAGCACACCATAATCGGAGTGAGTGCGAGAAAGGACTGCAGTAGTAATCGCACACGTCGGCTTTGTTTTTGGATGTTAGACATAGTTAGTATTCCTGTTGAGTTGACGACGGAATACTAAGATCAAAACAAATGATGATCAACAATAAATTATCGTTTATCGATAATTTATTGTTGAATTGCAATTTCCATAAGAACTTATAACCGAAATAATTTTTCATTGAAGCTGCAATAATTTGGTCGATTGTGATCACCGAATCACAATGTGCAGATGCGATTGTTTATATTCAACGAAACTCAAATCATTAAGATAAACATCATGTTACGAGCAACGATCGCATTACTCAGCGTGGCCAGCTTGGCCGTATCTGCCAATGTCACCCTTCCCACTGGAGAAGACTGGATCAATCATGCCTCTGAAGGGCTGGCACCTTATTGGCTAATGCCTAGCGCGCAAGGAGAACCAATAGGCAACTTCCCGACGTTTCGTTGTGATGACGGTACCTTGCTCGATGTTTCTGATGTGTGTCCTGAATTAGACAGAGGCTGGATCACTCCCCACTTCGGCAAAGAGTTTACGCGCATGAAATCACGTCAAACTTATGCCTATGGCGTGCTCTACCATCTTACCGGAGACAAACAGGCTTTAGCGCTTGCCAAGCAAGGCGCCTACTACCTCATTGATCAACTAGAAGATAAGAAAAATGGTGGCTTTATTGGCTACACAAAAGAGGGCAAAGCAAGTCAGAATTGGCAGCAACGTACCTCTCAAGATCAAGCGTACGCACTGGTTGGCCTTGCTATGTACTACTACCTGACCCAAGACAAAAAGGTAGAAGAAGCACTCATCGCACAACAAGCTTTTATCTTTGATAAATATCGACTTAGCGACAACAGTGGTCTTGCTTGGGTACTTGCTGACGGTGAAGATGGAAAAGCCACACGACGTGAATTAGTCGCGCAACTTGATCAAATTAACGGTTACATGCTGTTAGTCGCTCCCCTGCTAAAAGAGCCCACCAAGACAAGATGGCTTGATGATCTAAGTTGGCTGACACAAACCATGGTCGAGCACTACCACTCTGAAGATGAACAACGCTTCTACGGGGCCATTCACAGCAAAGCCGCCAAGATGCCGAATGCTAATCACAACGATTTTGGGCACACCATCAAAGCGTATTGGATGACTTACCTTACAGGCCAAACATTGAATAACTCTGAATGGAAAGAGTTTGGCATCAAAGGGATGAAACACACTCTCGTTCATGCGCAATATCAGAAAAATTTCGTGAGTGTATCCCAATATTATGGCGAAGAACTTCAGAAAGCGTGGAAAGGACAAGAGATAACTGGCTGGCAAAGCAGACCAAACACAAATTGGGCTTCATCATGGGAATGGGCGGAGCTTGATCAAGCAGCAATGACGGTTTCACTTGTCGATGATTCAATGAAAGACGTCCTGCAATACACCCTACCCACTTTTCATGATGTATGGGTCGACCATAAATACGGCGGTGTCGGGCTTGACCCAAAACGCACCAAAGCTTTCCATTGGGGCAACGGTTATCACCAGTTTGAACATGCGCTGATTGGCTATCTATACGCACAGCAAGTTGACGCGAAGCCAGCAGTATTGCATTACGCAAGGCCGACCAACAGCGAGATGCCAATGGAACCGTATTACTATCAAGGCGATGTGGTGGAGCTATTGAATAAAGATGACGGAACGCAGAAGGTCAGTTTCAATAACATTCGACCTTAGCGTTGGTTGTTTGTTCTAAATGGACTTGAGATTCAGGGCTACGGGGAATGGACAAGGTCAAAGAGTTAGCACAATAGTGATGTCGCAGACCAAACAAAAGCCGCTGTTGATCAGCGGCTTTCTTGATGGAGATAAGCGGAGGTTAGTTGTCCAACCCTTTAATTGGGTTCATCGAGTGATAAACGGTGTTCACGTCACCAGTCATCGACAATGAACTCAAGTCATCAATGAAGAAACGGCTGGTCATTGTGTGCTTACCGCCATTGATAAAGATTTCGATCACTGACTTATCAACATAAACCTCGATGGTTTGCTTGGTGCTCAACCTCGGTGCTTTTCTCACTGAGCCAAACTCTTCCGCGTAGAGCTGAGACATCTTACTGCGATCAAGCATGAACTCCTTTTCTGTAGCACTGAACACGATGTTATCACCCGCAACGTTAGCAAGTGTAAACTCAAACTCGTCAGTATCAGTTTCGAGCTCAACCATGAAGCTGGTTGTATCCAATTCAAGAGCATTTTCAACCACCACAGCTTCACCCTGTAGCGCTTTCAATTCAGGTAAAGCAGACTGAACAAGATAGCCATCTTGGATTTGAAGTTCGCGTGGTAACGACAACATGCCCGCCCACTGATACTCATTAGATGGTGTATCAATCTCAGGCAGACCAATCCAAGCAATCAGAATACGGCGGCCTGTATCATCTAAATAAGTCTGTGGTGCATAGAAATCGAAGCCATAATCTGGCTGCGCAATATCTTGGTGGTTTTCCAGTTCTACCGAATCGAGATTTAAGCGGTCACCGACGATATAAGCCACCGAGTAGATATTTTTGAAATCGTATGGATTTTCGCTAGATACACCTTGTGGAGAAAACAGCATCACCGACTGATTCTCTATTTCAAAGAAATCTGGGCATTCCCACATATAGCCAAGGTTGTTGTAACGAGTTTGAATTGGACCTTTGTGCTGCCAATTCATCAGGTCTCGGCTGCAATATAGCGCCATAGAGCCAGTATTTTGAGGCGTTTGAGCACCCACAACCATCAGATAATCGCCGCCCTGTTTCCACACTTTTGGGTCTCGGAAATGTTCGGTGTAGTGATCGTTTTCGATAACCACGCCGTGCTTTTCTATTTTGCCGTCAGCAGACATCTTGGCAAAACATTGAGTTGGCACTCGCAACCAATTTCCATCGCGCTTGTTACCTGTAAAAAACAACAATGCATTGTCGTTTTCAACCAATGCACCACCAGAGTAAACACCGTGAGAGTCGTAATCTTGGTCTGGGTGCAAGCCAATGCCGTGGTCTTCGAAATGAACGAAGTCTTTGGTAGAAAGGTGGTACCAGTACTTCATACCATGGACGGGGCCAACTGGCGTCCATTGGTAAAATAGGTGGTGTTCACCATTAAAGAAACACAGACCATTCGGATCATTAAGCAGACCAAACTTAGGCGCAATATGGTAGCTTGGATAGCCAGAGTCTTGTTTGCGAAGCTCTACCATCGCATCAATACTCTCTAGAGAAATATCTTCTATACGGCGATATCTTTGCTCTACTGTCCAGTTCGAGTTCAAACTCATACACTCTCCTCTACGGCATTCGTATTTGAAGAGTCTTTTTGAATAAACTGAGTAAGAGCTTCTTGCGTTGGAAGTGCGGTCATTGCGCCTTTTTGCGTGGTCGCCAGTGCACCACACCCATTCGCCCACTGAATTGCAGAATCGACGACTTGTTGATTGTTCCACTCATCATCTTGAGAAAGCTTTGCAAGCAAACCGCCAACAAAAGCATCGCCTGCACCCGTGGTATCCACTGGCGTCACTGAGCGACCTGAAATCAACACACCTTGGTTTTCAAATACTCGCCAAACGCCTTTCGCGCCCTGCGTAACCAGAACAAGCGTGTTGTTAAGATCTGCAATGTTAGCCAAACCTTGTTCCATCGAAGTTGAATCGGTTAAGAAATTCAGTTCTTCTTCTGAGAATTTAACCACATCAGCCAATTCAACCGCTTTCATGACCACAGACTTAATTTCAGATGGGTTTTGCCACACTTCATCACGAAGGTTTGGATCGAAGCTGATGTAACCGCCCGCGGCTTTCATACGTCGGATCGCTTCGAAGGTACTGCTTCGGCTTGGTTCATTAGCCAAAGAGATCGAGCAGACGTGTAGCCACTCGTTTTTCTTAAATTCGGGAATGTCTGCAACAGACATAAACTGGTCGGCACTTGGCTTCACCATAAACGTAAAGCTACGCTCGCCTTGGTCATCAAGATCGACCACCACGGTTGACGTGCGTTGTTCAGGGTCCTTCACCAAACGCTCGGTATTCACACCTTCCTTTTGCAGAGTCACTTCCATAAAAGTGCCAAACGGATCGTTACCCACTCGGCCAAAAAATGCGCTTTTGCCTAAAAGGCGAGAAATCGCTACCGCGACATTAGCAGGCGCACCGCCCGGACATTTCAATAATGTCGCGTCAGTCTCCGGAATGAGGTCGACGACGGCGTCTCCAGTTACCCAAACTTGATTCATCTTTCTTACCTTAAAACTGAAAATCATGACAACCGAAAGCGATGGCAATCGAAAGCAGTAGCAACCAAAAGCAAGGTGACACTTCACGCTGTCATGTAAAAATATAAAAAGGCTAGCTAAGCCAAATCACCTAGCTAGCACCCCAAAGCTTAGGAAATGAAGTGAAAAGGGGGGCTTCACTTCTAGGGAGAAACGTTAAGCTGTTGCTTTAATGTTTTGCTTGCTGCGCTCGCGCAGACCTAAAACAACGGTCAGAGCAAAGGCAGTCACGAACGCGATAATCATACCTACCACGTAGTAGCCAATCTTTTCTGGTGATATTGAGATGATGCCAGGAATACCCGCCGCACCCAGTGCTTGTGCTTTCACATTGAACATCGTGATAAACGCGCTTGAAATCGCAGCGGCACAAACCGCAGCAATGAATGGATAGCGAAGCTTCAAGTTCACACCGAACATTGCAGGTTCAGTAATACCAAGCAAGCCAGTCACACCAGAAGGAATCGCGATACCTTTCATTTTCTTATCTTTACTCATGAAACCAACCGCCAGTGCCGCTGCACCTTGTGACACGTTAGACATCGCCGCGATAGGGAAGATGAACGTACCGCCAGTCGTTGCGATATCCGCAAGCAGCTGAGTTTCAATAGCAATAAAGCTATGGTGCATACCAGTAATAACAAACGGCGCATAAATCAAACCAAACACCGCACCGCCAATGAAGCCAGCACTGTTGTATAACCAATTTAGGCCGTCACCAAGCAGGAAGCCGATATCACGAGTAAATGGACCAACAATCGTGAATGTTAACAAACCAGTTATGAAAATCGCCAATAGCGGCGTTAGCAAGTTATCCAGAACCGAAGGAATAACTTTACGCAGCCCAAGCTCAACTTTCGCTAGAATAAACGCAGAAACAAGAACGGGTAGTACTGAACCTTGATAGCCTACTTTCTCGATTTCGAAACCTAAAATGTTCCAAACCGGAATGCTGCCCGACACTGATGCGCCACCGAAGCCCCAGCCGTTAAGCAAGTCTGGGTGAACCATCAACATACCTAAAGCCGCGCCAAGGTATGGGTTACCACCAAACTTCTTACTCGCTGAAAATGCTAATAAAATAGGTAAGTACACAAAAGGAGCATTAGCAAATGTATTGATCATGTTTGCTAAGTCGGTCAAACCCGGATTAGCGTCGATTAAAGATTTGCCATCAATGAATAAGCCTTGAGCCGTCAATAGGTTGTAGATACCCATCAACAAACCACCAGCAACAATCGCCGGAATGATTGGTACAAAAATATCAGACAGGCCTTTCACCGCGCGTTGCAGGATATTTTGGTTGTCAGCACCTGCAGACGCCACATCGTTGGTCGACATTTCCGTCATTTCAGTCAGCTTAGCCAACTCAGCATAAACTTGGTTTACGATGCCTGAGCCAAAGATGATCTGATATTGACCTGCCACTTTAAACTGGCCCTTAACCCCTTCTAGGTTATCAATCGCCTGTTCATCAATTTTATCTTGGTCTGCAACCGCAAGACGCAGACGAGTCGCGCAGTGTGCGAGTGCGGTGATATTACTTTTACCACCTAATAGAGAAAGCAGCTCTTTTGCTATTTTTGGATAATTCATTACATACCCCATTGGATTATCATTTGAGCTTTTGAATTTTCGGGAACGTTTGCAAAACAAATTTTTGCCTACAAATAACAAATGATCAAAGATAACTGCTCAATAGTGTGAGAATGATCTTCAAATTATCTCCCTAGGATAAGAAGACAGGGTTAAAATCCCCTAATAACAGGTAAATTTGATGCTCTGTTTGCAAACAATCCCAAAACTAAAATTACAATTGGATAATGAATAATGGCTAGTCTTCATGATGTCGCTCGTCTCGCTGGAGTTTCCAAGTCGACGGTTTCAAGAGTAATCAATGATGAGTATGGCGTAAAAGACGCGACCAAGGTGAAGGTGCGTAAAGCGGTTGAAGAGTGTGGCTATCTCCCAAACCAAGTCGCTAAAGACTTAAAGTCCCAAAAAACCAACCTGGTTGGCGTGATTGTTCCTAGGGTTTCTTCCCATGCCACCTCTCAGGGTGTCGATGGTTTAACCGCCGTATTAGAGCAAGCGGGCAAGCATGTATTATTAGCGAGCACACACCAAACACACCATAAAGAACTTGAATATATTCAGATATTTAACCAGAGGCGTGTTGAAGGTATCATCCTGTACGCGACCCACCTCGACAACCAATTAGTCAAAGCGATTCAAAGCTCTGCCGTACCCGTGGTATTGGTTGGTCAAGACGGGTCAATGTTTAACATCCCAAGCATTGTGCACGACGACACTCGCGTAGGGTTTGAAGCGGGCAATCGCCTCATAGCGAAAGCTTGTAAGCATATGGGATTCATCGGTGTGCAAGGTGATGATATTGCGGTTGATAAGATGAGATCGGAAGGCTTCGCTCAATCGCTTCAATTTAACGACCTCACACTGCAATTTCACGCCCGTGGCGACTTCACCATAGAATCAGGTTACCAACTGGCGAAGCAGTATCTCAAGGAGCACACCAAGCTCGACGGCCTATTCTGCGCCACTGACCGTATCGCAATCGGTGCGATCAGAGCCATTCAGGAAGCGGGGCTCGTTCCAGGAAAGGATATATTGGTGCTCGGTGTAGGTGACGATGAGCTCGCTTCAGTATGCACACCAACGCTGTCTACGTTTAACTATGCGTTTGATAAAGCGGGAGAAAATGGAGCCAAGCTGCTACTCGACCGTATTGAGAAAAAAGGCTTTGAAATGAGCAAGATGGTGTTGACCTTCACCACTATTGACCGAGAGTCTTGCTAGCGATTTATTTCAGAGATCAGGTTATCCCAAGATAAAAAATGCCAACCTTCGAGTTGAAACGATAAGGTTGGCATTTGCTGATGCGACTATCACATCATGAGTAACACTCTCTATCTAAACGATATATCAAGCAATTAGAACCAAGTTTCCATCTGCAGTGCAAACAGAACCTCGCCGCCCTCTCCCATCGTTGCAGCATCTGCTTCAGTGCTGATCGAGTAACCATTTAGGTCTTCACTCCAATCCACATAGCTCACAGCGAAACGCAGTTCTGGTCGGTCAAAGAAACCAGTGCTAGTTGAAAGCTTGAGTGTTGGTGCAACTGTCGCTTTGTAGAAACCGCCGCTCGCTTGCTCTGTCGAGTTGTCTAAATCCATGTATTGCAATGAACCTTCGTAAACCATCTCAAAGTTCTCTGTGAACTCTTGAGCTAATCGAACGTTTAAAGAAGCCCATGTGAACTCGTCATTCTTCTTCAAACGGTCTTGGCTATGCTCTGCCATTAATGCAGGTGCTAAGCGCCAGTTGTCGCCAATGCGAGTGACACCGTAGCTAAACAGGCGAACGGCTTTCGCGTCATCCAGTAGATCACCATTTGAACCGATGCCTTTTAGCTCTGCACCTAGGCCACTACCCACTAACATACCCGTTTTAGAGAAGCCTTCGCTCAGACCAAAGAAGTTGTCTCCATGGTACGCAAACATTGCGTGTACACCGCTTTCAGCTGCGCCATTTAGGCGGCTATCGTTGTCTGCTGAGGTCATACCGCTCAACATCACTTGCCATTGGCCAATACGGTTATTCATGGTTGCAATGTAGTTTTCTACATCTGTTGACGAGCTATCAATCTCACCAAAATCTCGGCCATAAATAGAGAAATTCGCTTTCCAGTTGTCGCTCATCTGAACGTCATAAACGCCCGCACCAGTACCTGATAAGAAGACAATATCCGAATCGAAAAAGTGAATATCAAAGTTGTCGCGATCGAATCGTTTACCCGCCCAAAACGTTGCTTCAGAAAACGCTTCAGATTCAGAGAACATGCTCAGACGGTTCAGTTCTGAATACACTTGTCGTACATTCAACTGGCTTTCACTGGCTGTCCATTCGTTATTTGTTTCAGTACTGTCGGCTAACATGATACGAAACAAAGCACTAGAGCCATCGTCTGCAAATCGCTTATGAATCAAGTTCGCTTCAACGTAATGATCATCTTCAACACCAAGACGTCCAATTGGAGCTCCAATGGCACCCGCCGCTGTCATGTAAGGACCAGTACCTGTCGCGCCGTTTAGGTCGTCGTTGATCAATAACCCAGAGCGAGCATAGCCGTGAAACTCAAACGAAGAAGCCTTTTCATTGGCCTCGGTAGAGACCTGCTCTGTTTGTGCAACCCTTTGTTCTAATTCATTAATACGTTGCTCTAATGCTGCAACGTCTTCACTTGCTAATACCGATGTAGTCATTAGCCCCATTGTTACAGCAACCGCTAAAATGTGTCGTTTCATTCTGATGTTCTCACGTTAATTGTTTTGGATTATTTGCAAACGTTCCCAAAACAATTCGTAAGCACATTTCGGCTTATACTTTTGATGTATAAGCTCTATATCGAAGAAGAAATAGAAATCAGTCGTGTTGATTACTTCACTTTTGTATCTGAGTGGATGATAGATCGATAATTTCGGGAACGTTACCGAAAATGCATAATTCTGATAACTTTGTCACAAGTGAAATTGATTAATGGGCGAAAAATAGTGTATCGCGCACATTAGATATCTCAGAAAAATAGAGAGAAAATCCAGTACGAGAATTAGGAAAGGCGCTAAAAAATGCAACAGGTTGGCTATAAAAATTAAAGCCTGAGAAGCGATTTTTCAGGCTTTAGAAAGGCGTTCATTGATAACAATAGGTCGTTTTTTGAAAAGTGTATGACATTAACTAACGTGACAGTTTATAGAAGAATAAAGCGTTTAAAAGACTACTTTCTCTTACCCTGCTCCACCAACTTTTCATTCCATGCCGTATTGCCGTCACGCTTAGAGACATCGTACTCCGCACAGAACTGAGATATGGTCATATTGTTATCGCCAGTGGCAAGCTTGAGAGCCAACTGAACTTGTTGAAGCTTGCTTTGCAGTCGCAAGATTTGACCAGCATTTGGGCTTTTCTCTTTGGCGTATTTTAAAGCCGCATGCTTACGTTCTGCCGCGCCCGCTCGGCGATCTGCTTCTGATAACAGATACTTGAGTTGAGCAACACTCTTGCCTTTCTTGAAGGCAGGATCAAGCAACTCAACGCATTCATCAAACGATGGATCGATAACGTATGGGTCAACTTTATGAGCTTGTTGGCGCATCCATTCGAGTGCGAGTTTTTCATCTGACATAATTACATCTTTACCAAAGAAACAGCCCTATATGGTATCGCTCAATAGCAAACCGCTGCAATAACAAATTGAGTGACTTTACGCCTTTTTACACTGTGCCGATTGACTAATTTAACAATCACAGCTCCAATAGTTGGCTTTAACGCATCACAAACAGCTCTTCGTGGTAGTGCTTTTCAATATCAAATTGATAGGTGTCTAATTCTTTTTTCAGTGATGTAGAGAACAACTCCGGCCCGCAGAAATACATCTCGTACTCGTTGAGGTCGCCACATTGATTGACAATTCTTCCGGCGTTTAGCCGCGGTGAGTGCAAGGTATCTATCACGGTCAACTTCACACCAACCGCGTGTGCTAGGTGCCACAACTCATCGATTAATTGCTTATCAACACCGCGAGTACAATAAAACAGTTGAATACGAGGATGATCTCGTTCTGTTTTGAGCGCTTCAAGTGTTGCAAAAAACGACGCTATCCCGACACCACCAGCAATCCAAATTTGTGGCTTGCTTAGGTCAAAATAAAGTCGACCATAGGGTCCTTCAACCGTAACCGCATCGCCCGCTTTCACTCGTTCATATAGGCCATTAGTAAAATCACCCAGCTCTTTGATCAAAAAGCGCAGCTCTGGATCATCACTGCCAGAAACAATGGTAAACGGATGCGGGTCTTCATTACCGAAACGCAAGTACGCAAACTGCCCAGCTTTGTGACCTTGCCAAGATGCCTCCGGTTTTAACACCAGCTCCATCACTTCAGCTTGTGGAAAATAGCGAGTCGAGATAATCTTCGCTGAGTGACGATTACGACGCCCAACCAAGCCCAACAAACTGTAAATCGCTGTGATAGACCCAGCCAAAGCAAATGCCACAGTTAGATAATAAATAGGTTCTCCCCAATACGCTCGTTTAAGCAGGATTACTGAGTGGAAAGCGATAAACAGGTACGCAACCGACATCAGACGGTGCGACAATTTAAACGGTTTGTACTTCACTGCCGCCCATAGTGACGCCACCAGTAAAATGAGCAACAAGTAGAAGCCCCACTCGCCAATACTCTGAGCAATACCGCGTAATTCATTGACCCATAACTCCCATCCAGTCAAAACAGCTTGCGGCCCTGAACCATCGTGTCGAACAGGCTTATCTAACACACCAGACACCACCAATGACTTAGGTATTTGGTACCACAACCAGTGTGTCACACCCAGTGCAACACCACCGATACCGAGCCATTTATGGACTCGATATGCTTTATCCATACCTTTCAGCCAATTCTCAACCATAGGCAAACGCATCGCCAAGATCATTGTGATGGACATTAACACCAGAGACAAAATACCTGAGTACTGAATCATGGCTGAGCGCCATTCAAAGACATCGCTTGAAGCGAATAATTGCGGTTCCATCGCAAACCAAAAGGCTGACATTGTGGCAATCATTGCCCAAATGATATTGCGGACTGTTTTCATTTGTTAACACTCATAAAGACGACATCATTACTTTAGCTCCTGTGATGTAAAGGGACGTCAACGTACGTAAATCTATGCAAAGGATCTCGTTCATTGTGCTGTAACAGAGATAAAAGAGACAAACTGCCCACGGCCAATAAGCGCTCTTTGATCGATAAAAGCGGATTCTTCGTACATATAAGTCCGTTAGTGAGCATGCTCGAAGATAACAATAAATGAGAAGAAGAGAAGATATGAAGGACATGACCCTTTCTAAACAAGATATCCAAACAATGGACCCGCGCCACCGCATTCGTTTGGTTAACTCCCTATCTGGATTTAAAAGCGCCAACCTAATTGGTACTTGTGATAAACAGGGGCTTGAAAACCTTGCGATAGTGAGCTCTGTCATTCACCTAGGGTCTGATCCCGCGCTGCTTGGTTTTATTGTTCGCCCAGATAAAAGCCGACGTCATACGCTAGAAAACATCCTAGAAACTAAGTACTTCACCGTTAACAGCATTGGTGCTGACTTTGTTAAAAAGGCCCATCAAACCTCGGCTCGCTACCCTAAACCAGTCTCAGAATTCAACGCGGTCGGCTTAACGGCCTATTATGACGACACATTCCCCGCTCCCTTCGTCTTGGAGAGCAGTTTAAAGATAGGGTTAGCGTTCAAAGAACAGATAACAATCGAAAGCAATCAAACGCAAATGTTGATCGGTGAAGTTATAACGATTCACGCACCCAAACGCGCCGTGATGCCGGATGGCTACCTTGATTTAGAAGCGTTGGATTTGGTCACGGTATCAGGGCTTGATAGCTACCACGTAACTCAAAGACTGCACCGATTAAGCTATGCAAAACCACAACAGCCACTCTTTCCACTCACTCGTGAAGGTAACCCAACTTCATGGGAAGCTTTCGAACTCAATCTAAACTAATTTTGTTCGGCAATTTGCTATCAAAAGTGCTAACGTCCTTTAATTCCAAGAGATGCATCTCACACAGGCGCATCTCACTGAGCACACTATTCATTCTTACGTCTGTTTCCAAGGACCCTTTTGAAGTTAACTCACTTTAAATACAAAACGCGCGAAGGCCCAGACTACCGACATGGCGATCAGGTGTCATTCATGGACATCAAACAAACCTTCGGTATGGGCAGCATTCGTGTGGGTGCTTGGGTGACGAAAGAAGAAAAAGAGTTGGCCGCAAACCTGATATTCGATTCGCTAGCCGACTTGGCTTACATCTTGGCTTTGCCACCAGAAGCGATTGGCCTTCGCGGCACATTAGGCTTAGCGTTCGGCAGTGGCGGCAGAAAAGGCGTACAAGCACACTATGCCCCGAACCAACGAGAATTAGCCCTCGCGAAGAATGCCGGAGCTGGCGCGCTCGCTCACGAGTTTTGGCATGCATTTGACCACTATATCGCTGAGAAAGCGTTTGAAATCGGCGATACCTCTGGCCCTCGCAAGCAGATCCTGTTCGCCAGCGACTGTTGGTTGCACGATAGAACGGTGCGACCTCATCCATTAAACGAAAGTTTGATGTCTCTGTTTGATGCCACACTGCTTAGCGACAATAACTCGGACAAACACGATTATGTGGCTCGCAGTGTGATTGCCGACAAAGCGATGTCTGCCCGTTACTTCTCACTACCCACAGAGATGATGGCGCGCGCTTTTGAATCCGTGATTGAATCGTGTTCCGATATCAAGAACGCTTATCTAGTGGATGGCACAACCAAGCCTGATATGTACCCCGTGTATCCTGATATGGCGCACCGAGAACAGATATACCAAGCCCTGCAAGGTTACTTCGCACCATTAGGCCGATCTTTGAGTAAATAGCATTTTGAGTCAGTAACTCTCTGCATATTTACAATGAATGACATGTACCATAAGTTGATCATGTGTAAGCTCTGATATAACATGTACAACAAGCGGAACATGTAGAATAGTTAATTCATGAATGATTAACTATTCTGTGTATATAGAAAGATTAAACATATCCAAAAACAACAGGGTAAATAAGTGATGAATATTGTTTCTTTTACTGAGGCCAGAAATAGCCTTAAGTCTGTGCTCGATAGAGTGGTAGACGATTCTGATGTTACGGTAATAACCAGACGAGATTCAGAAGATGCAGTGGTCATGTCTCTTGATCATTTTAATTCAATGCAAGAAACCTTGTACCTAATGAGCTCGCCTAAAAACGCTGAAAGATTGGCTGAATCTATTGCTCAACTCGAAGTCGGAAATACAACCGTTCGAGAATTGAATAATGACGAATGATCGAAAGATTGTATTTACAGATAATGCTTGGGAAGATTACCTATACTGGCAAACCCAAGACAAGAAAACGCTCAAGAAACTAAATAAGTTGATTGAAGCCGCCAAAAGAACGCCCTTTGAAGGGATTGGAAAGCCGGAGCCACTAGTCGGCAACCTGTCTAGCTTTTGGTCAAGACGAATCGATGACAAGAATCGATTAGTGTATAAAGCAGATGACGATAACTTTTATATAATTGCTTGTCGTCACCACTATTAAAAGCAGTAAGCAGCACATAGAAAGGGCAGTAATGATCAGTTGGCCATCTTTGGTAAAACTCGACGGTGATGATGAGCTTATTTACGTCGCATCCGAACACGAATTTCAAGCAGAATGCTCAGAGATGATCTTGGGTGAAGATGATTACCTCATTGATTCAGAGGGTAACAGCTACGCACTTCAATCGATATCAAATCAACTGTCTCTAGCGAAACGGCCTGAGCAATATTCAGTAGAAAGCGGGACCAAGCTGATTCGAAACCACGAGTTTCAAAAAGCTGAAGTGTGCCTGATGAAGATCCACTTCCTAACGATTGAAGAAGCAATTCAGTCGCTGGCTTTTGAGCCACGTTAATAGCTCTCCTGAAAGCTAATAAACGAAACCTGTTAAAACAAAACAGCGCCAATTTAGGCGCTGTTTTTGTTTGTTGTCTTAGCTATCTCAAAGAAAGCTAATACATTAAGCGATAAAAATCTGTGCCAGTGCGTAGCCTAAGCAACATGCGCCCACGACACCGATCAAACCAACCGACATGAATGAATGGTTGAAGTACCACTTACCAATCTTGGTGGTGCCAGAAACATCGAAGTTTACTGTTGCGATATCTGATGGGTAGTTCGGGATGAAGAAGTAGCCGTAAACCGCTGGCATCAAGCCGATAAGCAGGGCTGGGTCTAGTCCTAATCCAAGCCCAACAGGCAGCATCATACGTGCAGTAGCGGCTTGCGAGTTCACCACAACCGATACAATGAATAGCGCTAGTGCAAACGTCCATGGGTAGTTGGTCACCATTTCCACGATGCCAGACTTGAACTGAGGCATTGCGTATTGGAAGTAGGTATCCGACATCCAAGCGATACCGAAGATAGCAATCGCCGCCACCATACCCGATTTGAATACCACGCCGTTTGGCACATCACGTGGGTCAGTTTTAGTCGCCAGCAAAATGATACCGCCGAAGCAGAGCATCATCATTTGGATGATCACCGACATCTTGATTGGCTTGTCGCCGTCAACGATGGTTCTGATCTCAGGCACCATCGCCACGATAACAATCACCACAATCGACAATAGGAAAATCAAAACCGCATTACGAGCCGAGGTTGGCAGCACTTCATCCAAAGACGTCGCAGTAGTGCTTTCGATACGCTTTTTCCACTCAGGATCTTTTAGACGAGCTTGGTATTCAGGATCGTCATTCAGTTCTTTGCCGCGTTTCAAGCTGTACAAAGAAAGCAAAAACGTACCAAATAAGGTTGCAGGTACCGTCACCATCAAAATGGAAAGCAGAGTAATAGAATGTTGAATATCAGAAAGCTGCGCGAGGTAGTACACCACAGCGGCTGAAATTGGAGATGCGGTAATAGCTAGTTGAGACGCAACTGACGCTGCCGCCATTGGACGCTCAGGACGAATACCGTTCTTCAGTGCAACATCGCCAATGATCGGCATGATGGAGTAAACCGCGTGGCCAGTACCCAATAAGAAAGTCATCGAGTAAGTCACGAACGGAGCTATCAGGGTAACGCGTTTCGGGTTCTTTCTAAGCACCCTTTCCGCCACTTGCAGCATGTATTTCAAACCACCTGCCGCTTCGAGAATCGAAGCACAAGTAACAACGGCGAGGATGATCAGCATCACGGTGACAGGTGGAGACGTTGGTGGCATCTTGAAGACAAACACCTCGATAACCAAACCAATACCAGAAACAACACCTAAGCCAATACCGCCATACCGAGATCCGATATAAAGGACGACTAATAAAAATAGAAACTCAAAATACAACATAAGCAACCCTGCTAAAAATGTGGACTAATGTTATTTTCTCCCTAAGCTCAGCCATTTACTTATTGCTTGGTCACACTATGATTGCAGGCTCCCGGTAATTGTTTTTTATAAGATTATGGTCACGTAAACCGACCTGTAAGTTTATGAAATGTAATAAGAAGCCAGACGCACAAGCTAGATTTGTTATGTGGAATAATCATAATTGTTTCTGTTAGATCTGGATGGCCTATAAAACACAAGGCTCATAACTGAACGATATTATCTCAACCACAATCAATCACATTTAAAGTCATGCAGAAGCATATTGCCGAGCCGATTGGATATATTCTTACTGAACGTTGACTCGCCTATCACTAGACACTATGTCAAAATACCCGCCCTCACGATGACAACACATTAAGAACCACGGATATGAATTTTCAAGCTGCTATTTTTGATATGGATGGGCTGCTGCTCGACACCGAGCGACTTTGTATGCAAGTTTTTGAAGAAGCATGTCATGCGCAAGGTGTTCCGTTTTTGCAGGATGTTTACCTAGGCATCATTGGTTGTAACGCAAAAACCATCGAACAGATTTTTCGAAATGGTTACGGTGAAGGGTTAGATTACCCAGCGCTGAATAATGAATGGCGCACCCGCTACAGTGCAATTGTTAAAAACCAAGCAATCCCGGTAAAAGATGGCGTGATTGAGTTACTTGAATGGCTAAAATCGAATGACATTCCAATCGCGGTAGCGACCTCCACTCAGCTTGATATCGCAAAGAAGAAGCTTGAGCTGGCTGGCCTAGATTCGTACTTCACCTCACTAAGCACAGGCTGCGAAGTGACTCATGGCAAACCTCACCCAGAGATCTACTTATTGGCGGCAGAACGCCTAGGGGTTGCACCTGAAACTTGCTTAGCGTTTGAAGATTCAAACAACGGTATTCGCGCATCAATGGCAGCCAACATGATCAGCTTCCAAATTCCAGATTTGGTTGAGCCTTGCGAAGAAGTAAAAGCGCTTGGCCACACCATCAGCCCATCGCTGCATCATGTATTGGCGCAGCTGCAACAAGCCACTGCATAAGCTCTGATTACCGTTAATAGCGCTTTAATCAACACAGAATAACCTTTCTATTAAGCCGACTCACTGAGTCGGTTTTTTTTGTGGGTATTCCTTTTATAAAAGATAAAAAATCGCGCTAGAAACTGTTACAGTCGATGTGAAACGATGGAAATCGAGAAGCAATATTGATAATGGAGAAAGGGACGCGTGATAGAAAAATTTGAAAGCCAACTGCTTGATTTTGCACAGCAAGAGATGACACAAGATGCAGCGCACGATATCAGCCATATTAAGCGCGTAGTCAAAACCGCCAAGGCTTTGTGTGCTCAAGAACAAGCTAAGCTTGAAGTCGTGCTGCCCGCCGCTTACCTTCATGATTGTTTCACCTTTCCCAAGAATCACCCAGACAGAGCCCAAAGCTCACAAATGGCAGCAGACAAGGCGATCTCTTTCCTCAAATCTATCGACTACCCCGCGTCCTATCTTGATGAGATCCATCATGCCATTGTCACGCACAGCTACAGTGCCAACATCACACCTGAAACCTTAGAAGCTCAGATCGTCCAAGATGCCGATCGCCTTGATTCTCTCGGTGCAATTGGTATCGCTCGCTGTTTGTATGTGGGTCAGAGCTTTAACGCTGAACTGTATAACCACGAAGACCCGTTCGCTGAACATCGTGACTTAGATGACAAGCATTACAGCGTCGACCACTTCTACGTTAAGCTGTTTAAGCTCGCTGAAACCATGAATACAGAATCCGCTAAGTTAGAAGCCAACAAGCGCACCGATTACATGCGTGGCTTTCTTGAGCAGTTGGGCACGGAAGTTTAGCGGTTTAGAAAA
Source organism: Vibrio sp. 10N.247.311.12 (assembly GCF_041467515.1). Taxonomy (NCBI): domain Bacteria; kingdom Pseudomonadati; phylum Pseudomonadota; class Gammaproteobacteria; order Vibrionales; family Vibrionaceae; genus Vibrio; species Vibrio sp. 10N.247.311.12. The sequence continues at coordinate 18,006 of NZ_JBFSUV010000018.1, read as the reverse complement.
AGAGACACGCGATAAGGAAGAGACAAGGATATGGAAATAAACCGCTTTAAAGCCTCCGATGCCAATGAGATCGTCACTTGGTTCACATCACTCGAAGACTATGTACTGTGGGGCGGACGAACCTTTGGTTGGCCGTTAGAAGCCGCCTCCATCATCGAACGCTCTCAAGAGCCTCAAGTTGAGCTATATACCTTCTCTGAGTCTAGTGCTCTCTCTGAACTGAATTCGAACGGCAATAACTCAGAACTGATCGGGTTTATGGAGTTTCAACGTATGTCAGACAGTGAACTTCGATTCTGCCGAGTGGCCATTCACCCAAACCAACGAGGCAAAGGGTTTGGGCAATCCATGATAGAAAGTGCATTAGACGCTGCGAAACAAATCCCTGATGTCACCACCATCAGCTTGGCGGTCTTTCAACAGAATATCGGAGCAAAACGTTGCTACGACAAAGCTGGCTTTCAAGTGGTCGACAAAGAACCCAAGTTCAAAGAATTCAATGGCAAAACCTGGCCTCTATATCAAATGGAATTAAAGCTTAGCTAGTTCGTTTTAATTACTAGATTTGACCCCATATCATTAAGCATTGGCTACATACTCAAGATACACAGATGTAATTTGGAACCTTCATGACTCAAGAAAAATTCGATACTATTTACCAACGTGCAGCTCACCGCAAAGGCGGAGCGGCCGAACTCGAAAAAATTATTCGTGCGCCCCTTTCACAAGCCGAGCTATCACAAATCACCGACGATCGTTGGCTAGCCGCCTTTACTGAAAAAGTATTCCAGTGTGGTATTTCATGGAATGTAGTGAGGAAGAAATGGCCGCAATTTGAAGAAGTGTTCTTTGAATTCAATATCGAAAAAATGCTGATGCTGCCGAATGAAATGTGGGAACAAAAAGCGCAAGACCCGCGCATTATTCGCCACCTCACTAAGGTGATGACCATCCCTGCCAATGCCACCATGATCCACAATGCTAAGCGTGAGGCGGATTCCTTCTCACAAATGGTTGCCGACTGGCCATCAGAACGTATCACTGAACTTTGGGATTATCTGAAGAAACACGGCAAGCGATTAGGCGGTAACACTGGTGCCTACACTCTGCGCCAAATGGGTAAAGATACCTTCATCTTGTCATCAGATGTTGAAGCACACCTACGCAGCACAGACGTGGTTGATAGCGGTCGTAACACCAAGCGAGCACAACTGGCAGCGGGTAAAGCCTTCAACGAATGGCAGCAACAGTCAGGTCGTAGCCTGAGCGAAATCAGCCAGATCGTGGCGTACAGCTGCGGCGATAATCGAGTTTAGTTGGATTAGAAATGGCTTAAAGCTCAAGATTGCACACAGTTCCCTGCAAACTAAATGTTATAAGTCATTAACAAATAAGCGTGCATCGCACTTTCATCCAGTGGCATTGTATAGATAAATGTATACAATGTAGAGTAATACTCATGAATTATTCTCGACCAACCCAACTCGACTAAACAAGGGTCCTTATCTCTATGACAGTTCTCAAAAACTCTGTCTCCAAAGGTGTAAAAACGAAAGTAACAGGCCAGACTCAAGACGATGTTGTTTACTGCCATATCTTCGACGCGATACTAGAACAAAGGCTGCCACCAGCCACCAAATTAAGCGAAGAAGCGTTAGCAGAAATCTTTAGCGTTAGCCGCACCATTATCCGCCGTGCCTTACTGCGTCTTTCTTTAGAACAAGTTGTGGTGATCCGTCCTAACCGAGGAGCCGTGATTGCTGCGCCAACGGTTGACGAAGCCAAACAAATCTTTAAAGCACGTGAAGTGATGGAAATCGCTATCACTGAGCTGGCGGTGAAAAACGCAACCAAAGCTCAAATAGAAGAATGCAGAAAATTAGTCGCGAAAGAGAACTGTGCTTTCGACCAAGGCGATTACGGCTCTGGCCTACGTTTGTCTGGTGAGTTCCACATCAAATTGGCTGAAATGGCAGAGAACGCGCCACTGCTGGCTTTCCAACGCAGCTTGGTATCGCAAACTTCACTGCTGATCGCTCAGTACGAAACGGGCAACCACTCGAACTGTTCTCTAGACGAACACTCAGGCTTACTGGATGCGATAGAGTCAGGCAATGAACAACAAGCCGTAGAGTTGATGCAAGAACACCTAAGCCATATTCGTTCGAAGCTCAACCTAGACAGCAGCACAGCTTCTAGTGATCTGCATGTCGTGTTCTCAGATCTGCTTAAGAGCAAGTCATAGAAGATTCAACAAGCGCTTAATAACCATCCGTTAACAACTTTTTGTTAACAGCTTTTTGTTAACAGCTTTTTGTTAACAGCTTTTTGTTAACAGCTTTTTATTAACAATACAGGAGAGAAGTAAGCCTTAGTGTTTACTTCTCTTTTTTGTGCCCTCTCCCCTAAAAATAAAGACGACGATCGGCTCACATCCATCTAAAACACTGTCTATTCTAGCCTCAACAACGATCTTAGCCTCTACAGAATCACTCCCAACAGTGCCATAAATCTTGTCTTTATCTTGTATACATAGCTATCCATTCATTCACACCATAAAACTGTTCAATCTCAATCCAAACCCTTATAAAACAGACGACTATGACCAAAATTAAATTGTATACAATTCACGACAAGCCATCTTTGTTACATTTTTGTAAATAAATAGTTGACCGCAGGGTCAGGATGGATAATTATTGACCTAGAAGTCAAAAAGAATACACATGGAAATATGTCGATTTACAAGGAGGTCTCTTGATTACTTTTTTGCTCAATCAGGAAATAAGACGCGAAGATAATCTGTCGCCAAATATGACAGTGCTCAACTACCTTCGTACCAAGATAAATAAGACGGGTACAAAAGAAGGTTGTGGGTCGGGCGAATGTGGCGCATGTACGGTAGTTCTGGGTGAAGTGGTTGATGGACAACTGCAATACCGCTCGGTGAACTCTTGCCTTACGTTCGTTTCAGCGCTGCATGGCAAGCAACTGATCACAGTAGAAGATCTGCAAAATCGAGATCGCTCATTGCACCCAGTGCAAAAAGCGGTGGTTGATTTTCACGGTTCACAGTGTGGTTACTGCACGCCGGGCTTCATCATGTCGATGTTTGCGCTAGGCAAAAACAAACCCGATGCGAGCAAAGAAGACGTCATGGAATCACTGGCGGGTAACCTATGTCGTTGTACAGGCTACCGACCAATTGTTGATGCTGCGATGTCACTTTCAACAGACCAACCTTTGATCGACCAATTTGCTGAACTTGAACGCAACACCATCAAGAAGCTAGAAAGCATTCAAGACACTGAGGCCAACTTACGCCTTGGTCACCTCACCGCTTTTTCCCCAAAAAGCACCGATGAGTTGGCCAAGCTTTTTCAAGCCCACCCGAACGCTAAGCTGGTTGCTGGCGGTACGGATTTAGCGCTGGAAGTGACGCAATTCCATCGTGAGATTGAAACACTGATCAGCGTGAACCTTGTTGAAGACATGAAGGTATGTGAAGAGACCGACACCGATCTAATCATTGGTGCCAACCTGCCTATCAGTGATTCTTACTCACTATTGAAAAAACACTACCCAGATTTTGGTGAACTGCTGCATCGCTTTGCTTCACTGCAAGTGCGTAACCAAGGCACCATCGGCGGTAATGTAGCGAATGCTTCGCCTATCGGTGACACCCCTCCTCTGCTGATTGCCCTTAACGCAAAGATCAAACTTCGTTGCGGTGACGAGTCACGCACCATGCCGATTGAAGATTACTTCATCAGCTACAAAGTGACGGCGCAAAAAGAGAGTGAGTTCATTGAACAGATCATCATTCCTAAGCCAACTAACGACAGCTTCCGAGCTTACAAACTGTCTAAACGTTTAGACGACGACATCTCTGCGGTGTGTGGTGCGTTTGATATTCAAATCGAAGACGGCAAGGTTTCTTACGCTCGTATCGCTTTCGGCGGTATGGCTGCAACACCTAAGCGCGCGGCGCGTTGTGAAAATACGTTATTAGGCAAACCATGGACAGACGCTAATATTAAGTTAGCGATGCAGGAACTGTATAACGACTTTGAGCCGCTATCTGATTTCCGTGCCAGCCAAGAATACCGTTCATTGTCGGCAGCCAATATGTTGCGTCGTTACTTCATTGAACAGCAGAACAAAAACAACCAAATCGAAACAAGGGTAACGTCTTATGTCTAAATCACACGAGCATGCGATGACCCACGAAGAGATGGTTACCATTGCAAAACAAGACCTAAAAACTGGCGTAGGTAAAAGCGTTAAACACGATAGTGCAGCCAAGCAAGTCACGGGCGAAGCGGTGTACATTGATGACCGCCTAGAGTTCCCAAATCAGCTGCACGTCTACGCACGCCTGAGCACTCAAGCACACGCGAATATCACCAAAATAGACCTGTCACCGTGTTACGAATTCGAAGGCGTGGCGATTGCCATTCAAGCGAAAGACGTACCGGGTGAGCTAGATATCGGCGCCATCCTACCGGGTGACCCACTGCTTGCAGACGGCAAAGTAGAATACTACGGCCAACCTGTGATTGCCGTGGCTGCCAATGATTTAGAAACCGCGCGTAAAGCCGCACACGCTGCAATCATTGAATACGAAGAACTCCCTGCGATTCTTGATGTAAAAGAAGCGCTAGAGAAAGAGCACTTCGTAACAGAAAGCCACACTCAACAACGTGGTGACTCAAAAGCAGCACTGGCAAAAGCAAAACACGTGATCTCTGGTGACCTAGAGATCGGTGGCCAAGAGCACTTCTATCTAGAGACTCAAATCAGTAGCGTAATGCCAACCGAAGACGGCGGCATGATCGTTTACACCTCGACTCAAAACCCGACCGAAGTTCAAAAACTGGTTGCGGAAGTGATTGGCGTGCCGATGCACAAAGTCGTGATTGATATGCGTCGCATGGGCGGTGGTTTCGGTGGTAAAGAGACCCAAGCGGCCTCTCCAGCGTGTATGGCTGCGGTTATTGCCCACCTTACAGGCCGACCTACAAAAATGCGTTTGCTGCGCAGTGAAGACATGCAGCAAACCGGTAAACGCCACCCGTTCTACAACCAATATACGGTCGGTTTTGACGACAATGGTGTAATTCAAGGTGCCGACATTACCGTTGCAGGTAACTGTGGTTACTCACCAGACTTATCAAGCTCTATTGTCGACCGTGCGATGTTCCACTCAGACAACGCTTATTACCTAGGCGATGCGACAGTGGTCGGTCATCGATGCAAAACCAACACAGCATCGAACACCGCTTACCGTGGCTTTGGTGGCCCGCAAGGCATGATGACCATTGAACACATCATGGACGAGATTGCGCGTTACCTGAAAAAAGATCCTTTGGAAGTACGTAAGGCGAACTACTACGGCGAAGAAGGCCGTAACGTGACCCATTACTACCAAACCGTTGAAGACAACTTTTTACCTGAGATAACCGAACAGCTTGAACGCAGCAGTGACTATCACGCACGTCGTAAAGACATTGCCGAGTTCAACAAGCAGAGCCCTATCTTGAAGAAAGGCCTTGCGATCACACCAGTGAAATTCGGCATCTCGTTTACTGCGACTTTCTTGAACCAAGCAGGTGCGCTCATCCATATCTACACCGATGGCAGTATTCATTTGAATCACGGTGGTACGGAAATGGGGCAAGGCTTGAACATCAAAGTGGCACAAATCGTTGCACAGGAGTTCCAAGTCGATGTCGAACGTATCCAGATCACCGCTACAAACACAGACAAAGTTCCGAACACATCACCAACCGCAGCCTCATCGGGCACCGACCTCAACGGTAAGGCCGCGCAAAACGCCGCAATGACCATTAAGCAGCGCCTGATCGACTTCGCTTCTTCGCACTTCAAAGTGTGGCCTGAAGAGGTGGTATTTAAGAACGGCATGGTGCAGATCCGCGATGAGATCATGACCTTCAACTCATTTGTTGAACTGGCTTGGTTTAACCAAATCTCGCTTTCGAGCACTGGTTTCTACCGCACTCCGAAGATCTATTACGATCACGAGAAAGCGCGCGGTCGCCCTTTCTACTACTACGCATACGGAGCATCTTGTTCAGAGGTTATCGTCGATACCCTAACCGGCGAGAACAAGATTCTGCGTGTCGATATTCTGCATGATGTGGGCGCTTCATTGAACCCTGCGATTGATATCGGCCAAGTCGAAGGTGGCTTTGTGCAAGGTGTTGGTTGGTTAACGACGGAAGAGTTGGTTTGGAACCAGCAAGGCCGCTTGATGACCAATGGCCCAGCGAGCTACAAGATCCCTGCAATTGCTGATATGCCAATTGATTTCAGAACGCACCTTTTAGAAAACCGTAACAACCCAGAAGACACCGTATTCAACTCGAAAGCCGTGGGTGAGCCACCTTTCATGTTGGGTATGTCGGTATGGAGCGCACTGAAAGATGCCATTAGCTATGTCGCCGTCGATGGCGCGATTCCTAAGCTCAACACACCTGCGACACCAGAGCGTATTCTGATGGCGATTCAGGAAGTCACTGAAACGGCTCCGACTTCGGTCGATGTTCAATCAGAAACGGCTTAATAAGGCTCATGATAGCTTGGGAAGTATAGAAGGGATTTAGGAGGACGTATGTTTAAGGATAATTGGATTCACGAACTGGCAAAACTGGAAGAGAACTACGAACCGTGTGTGATGGTGACGGTTCTTGAAGACAGAGGTTCCGTTCCACGCGATGCGGGCACCAAAATGCTTGTCACTCGTGACCGAATCATCGCTACGATTGGTGGTGGTCACCTTGAACATGTGGCCACTAAAATGGCTCGAGAGATGCTGATTGCCAGTGAAAAATCGCTCAAAGTGGAACGCTTCAACCTAGGTGCTCGTTTAGGCCAATGTTGTGGCGGAATGGCAACGTTAAGCTTTGAACCGATTGGCACTCAGCAGAACCACCTTGTGCTGTTTGGCGCAGGCCACGTTGCCAAAGCGCTGCTGCACATTGTCGCAACCCTACCCTTCCGTGTGACCTGGATTGATGAACGTGAAGAAGTGTTCCCTGAAACGCTGCCACACGGTGTTAAAAAGCTTGTCTCAGACGACCCAGTCGGTGAAGTGAAACACATGCAACCAAACAGTTATTACCTTGTGATGACCCACAACCACCAGCTCGATTTTGACCTAACCAAAGCCATTATTGACCGTGAAGACAGCCGTTACTTTGGCATGATCGGCTCGCTTACCAAGCGTAAGAAGTTCGACTTCCGCTTAGAGCAGCGCGGCTACAGCCAAGAACAAATCGAAACCATGCTTTGCCCGATTGGCATTAGCGCCGTGAATGGCAAACATCCTGCCGAAATTGCGGTATCGGTTGCGGGTGAACTGATCGCACACTATCAAGGCCAAGCGCTTGAACAAAAGCGCCCAACCAAACAATATCGAAATCAGGGTTTGACCGATCAACACAGTCAACCAAGCGACGTAGGCGAACCACCATTGGAAGAGAAGATCGCCTAACACAAGTCGCAAAGCTTCAGTGGCCATAACGTCGCTGAAGTCATTAAAAGGAAGTAAACATGACAACGCAACGCAAAGCTTATCGCGCCAGTATTTTACACAGCGTCGCCGACCCAAAAGACGTCGGCATCGATGAGTCTTACGACTATTTTGAAGACGGTGTTTTAGTGGTTGAGAACGGCCATGTCGTCGACTTGGGCCATGTCGACGAGGTATTGGCTCGCCAACCTAAAACACTCGAAGTCAAAGAATACAAAGACAAGCTGATCACCTCTGGCTTTATTGATACGCACATCCACTACCCTCAAACAGGGATGATCGCGTCTTACGGTGAGCAACTTCTTGATTGGTTAGAGAACTACACCTTCCCAGAAGAAAAGCGCTTCAAAAACCCAGTCTACGCACACAAAGTGGCGAAGCTATTCCTAGACGAACTAGCAAGCAACGGCACAACCACGGCACTCGTGTTCGGCACGGTACACAAAGAGTCGGTTAACGTTTTCTTTGAAGAAGCTGAGAAGCGCAACCTACGTATGATTGCGGGTAAGGTTTTGATGGATCGCAATGCGCCTGATTACCTCACCGACACGCCAGAATCTGGCTACGCCGACTCCAAAGAACTGATTGAGAAATGGCACAACCGCAGGCGTTTGCTTTATGCCGTGACACCTCGTTTCGCGCCAACCAGTACACCAGAACAATTGGCTACCGTTGGTAAATTGCTAGAAGAGTACCCAGATGTGTATATGCACACGCACCTTTCTGAAAACGAGAAAGAGATTGAATGGGTAAAAGAACTGTTCCCAGAGCGCGACAGCTATTTGGATGTGTATGACCACTATGGCCTACTGCACAAACGTTCGGTTTTCGCCCATGGCATTCACTTGTCTGATTGCGAATGTAAGCGCCTAGCCGACACGGAATCTGCCATTGCTTTCTGCCCGACCTCTAACCTGTTCTTAGGCTCAGGTTTATTCCGATTACCAGAAATGGAAGAGCACGGCATTCGTGTTGGTATGGGGACTGATGTCGGCGCAGGCACTAGCTTCTCAATCCTACAAACCATGAGTGAAGCCTATAAGATCATGCAGCTTCAACATAAGAAATTGCACCCAGCTAAGTCGCTATTCTTAGCCACATTAGGTGGTGCACGTTCACTGCATTTAGAAGACAAGATTGGCAACTTGGAAGTAGGAAAAGAAGCCGATTTCGTGGTGTTGGACTTACACGCCACACAATTGATGCGCTTTAGAATGGAACAAGCGACCAAGCTTGAAGAGAAGCTATTTGTATTGATGAGCCTGGGTGACGACAGAACCGTCAGCGAGACTTACATCTACGGCGAGAAAGCCTACGATGTGAATTTCAAAGATTATCAAAAGCTCGTTAGCTAGACTGAAAACCGAGTAACAATCGCTAGACAGCGACAGCCGTCGTTAATTAAAAATCCGTCCAGATTTATCTAGCCTTGAAAGACCAGTTGCTGATGCCACTGGTCTTTTTTGTGCTTCATTCAAAGAAATATAAATTAACCGTTCACAAACAACGATCTTCGGTGACGCCAAGTCATTATATTGATAGGTTAATGTTTATACATATCGACTTCATACTTCACTTTAGCGTCTCTCTAAAACATTCGTTTCTCAGCTAAATGGAAGCACTCAATCTAGAAAGGAATTCTATGTTCGAACAGGTCGTCAGCATTCTGTTTCCCGTTTTTGCTTTAGCCAGTGCTGGCTTTGCGGTGGGTCGTTGGCTCAAGCCCGATTTCAAACCGATCAATCGCATCAACATGGATGTGTGTATTCCTGCGCTAGTGTTTGCCTCGCTGACCACCATGCCTCTCGACACCGAACAACTGCCACTCATCACCGCCTCTTTGGTCGCGGTGTTGGTGCCCGCTTTATTGATGATACCAATCTGTAAGATCTTTAAGCTCAACTTCAAAGCTTGGGCGCCGCCACATATGTTCCGCAACAGTGGCAACCTGGCCATTCCCCTGTTCACCTATACCTTTGGTGAGAGTGCATTAGCCCCTGCGGTATTGCTGTTTGTGGTATCGGCATGCGTGCACATTAGTGTCGGTTTAGCGCTACTAAGCGAAGGTAATCCGATCAAACAGATCCTCAAGATGCCGATATTCTTAGCCGCAGCATTAGCGATGACGCTCAACCTGTCTGGCATTGCAGTATGGAATCCAATCTACGAAGCCACTTCACTGCTTGGACAAGCTGCTGTCCCAATTATGCTGTTGTCGTTGGGTTCGCAAATGGTGAACTTGAAGCTAAGCGGACTCAAAGTTGGCTTGCTGTGTACGGCTCAATCGCTGTTTACTGGTGCCATCGCCTTCGCCATCATCTACTTCTTTATCCCGCTGCCAACGCTGCACCTACAAATGATGGTGCTGTTCACCATGCTGCCACCTGCCGTGATGAACTACCTGTTCGCTGAACGGTTCAATGTCGAGCCGCCTAAAGTCGCATCTATGGTGTTGTTCGGCAACTTCCTAAGTGTGGTTACCTTGCCTATTTTACTGTCGTTCGCGCTGTCTATGTCGAGTTAATTGTTTACGCACTTATCCAGTTTAAGCTCTGCCGTCACTTTAGTAAGGCGCAGAGCAATAGCGAAACAGACTAAGTAAGGACTCACATACCAGAAGAGGCTTTCTAATGGCTGCTTCACCTGCGCTTCTCTGGTTTTTATGTATTGGTTTTTCTGCTTCTCATACTGACTCAGCATACCATCCACCCACACGGCATCGCTTTCAACCAGCGACACGCTCGGCGCAGGAACCGTAAAATCCGATGCGTTGGGTAACAAGGTGAAATCGACATCTTTGAACGTGATCGCCGTGTTCAAATACCATAAACACGCCTCATGGTGTTGCCCGTGAGAGTCCAAAGATGGCTGACCTGTACAGATGTCGCTTCTTAATTTATCCAAAGAAAACTGCTGAACCGATTCTAAAATCGCCACCGCTCTAGTTTGTTCGGTTTCAACCCAATCACCCGCTACTTTCGCACGAATCTCAGACACTGCACCCAGCATCCCGATACCCGCCAAGAACGGCCATAAATAATCCATAAGCTTCCATTTGCGTCGGCTCAAGTTGAACCCACACCAAATCGGAAGATGAAAAAGGAGCGTTAGCCCAAGCGATAGCAAAACGAAATTCAAAGAGCTAGAGAGCATGAGTTCGCTATCAAAGAAGTTCTTCATAATGAGAGACTTGCCTGTATAACAAAGAGAAATTTGATACTAAATTCGATATTTGAAAAGAGTGTAAGAGGAAAGTAAAAACAGCACAAAAAGTTAGGATTTGGATGAATAATATCCAATCGAAACTTGTTGTTATTTCAAAGCCAACACATGCTCGATAAAAGCCGACTTCTTTTCGCGGTATTCATCTTGTGGCCAACCTTCACAAGACATTTTGAGGGTGTTGTATTGCTCCACTAATGCCGGATTCGCACGTAGCTTGTCACGAAACCTTAGAAAACATTCGAACTCAGAACCATTGGCAACTACTTGCAAGGCCACGTCATGTCCTGATGTAGACTCCAACATGCACAGCTCCGGCGTTCTTAAGGTATCGAGTTTCTCATTGAAGCCGAGTGTTGTGAGTTGTTCAATGGCGTACTCAAGTTCACTCGATTCAATACCGACGAATATATCCAAGTCGCCTTTAGATACTGCAGATGGAATAGAAGATGCACCTACGTGCTCAACTCTCGCGTTAGGGATTAGCTTTTTGATGTCACGTTCGTATCGGATAAACAGCTCGTTGCAAGCTGCTTGGTATTGTTCCGCGGGATAAAATTTCATATATCCTTACTCCGAATCACAAACTATTGAACACACCAATTGCTAACAGAAGCAACACGATGCTAATAGCTCCGATATAAGAGATTCTGGTTCGCTCTTTTTCAGTTGGAATCAATGGGGGGAAGCGCCCCAATGTGAATACTTTACAAACTATCCAGCCAGCTCCGTAACCAATGAACTCAATCAATATCGACTGAAACAGATACCTAAAGAATGAGCTCAATGCCCTAAAATACGCGACTATCAAGTCTTCCATTTTTTGTCCTAACTAAAGTCAATTTGGACTAAAAGTGCCATGGGTAGAGATTCATATCAAGAACCTTATACAGGACTGCGCACGCAATGAATCAGTTTAAACGTAAGTACTTACTATCGACATGCAATGACTCACAGAGCTTCCTTGCTAAACGATATAGCTAAAAGACTGTAAGCCACCTATGCGAGATACCAAGCTTAAGTAAGTTCTCTTCAGCTGTTTTTATCTCGCTAGCTACCCATAATCGTATTTAATAACGCTTCAAAATCTACGCTTGATACGCCCTCAATAACTTCATTAAGCCAAGTTGTGACAGTCGCAATATTGGCTATTGAAGATAATTTCCTGGAAATAGAAGACTTCTCTATTTCTTGTGTACGTAGTTCTTTATCTGGAATGCTAGCGAATTGATTTAGTTCATTCGCAAACCCTAGCCTTTCTTGAGGTTTTGATTCAGACAACGCTTGAAGAAATTTTTCATCGGTTGAGCCAGCAACAATCCCCATGCCATTGTTAAGGAAAGTAGTTGTATCCATTTCAACTTCTACACCTTCTCCTAAAAGCATACCGATACCATTTTCTTCAAAATGGCAATCGCTCATCTTAATCGTTGTTTTCGGGTGTTGAGTTGAAGTTGGTTTCTTTCTAAATGGAATAACGTTACTCATTAATGGTTTCCTATATGCCTAGGTCAAGTTTAGGTGGATGCACACTTGATATTTCAATACAGCTTTAACTTTAATAAGAATAATCAAGTAAAATTGTTAGCATAGGTAACATAAAGATTTGATTACACCAAAATACTTAATAAAACCCAATTCTTCGAACTCTAAACCACATATGCACCTAGAGTCACCAACTGAATGATAATTCTGCATTTCCTTTGTCCAAAAACAAAAAGCCCCGGTTATAGGAACCGGGGAAACAGGGTGGGATGAGTTTGGCGCGTGCCCGAAACCAAACTCTCCCCAAGCCTCACCTAAGACTCATGCTCTTAGGTAAAGGATTCACATCATTATTGAAGCGTAGCGCCTTGCTCTACCCAAGTGCCGATCAGTGCGCGTTCTTCGTCAGTCATTTGAGTCATGTTGCCGAGCGGCATCACCTTAGTTGTTACGGTTTGAGCAACAATCCTTGGGACGTTGGCTTTGATCTCTTCTGGCGTATCAAACATCACACCACCTGGCGCAGCAGCAAAAGCGGCGTGGCTCGGGGTTGATGAGTGACACACAGAACAGCGCTCTTGAATGACTTTGTTGATGGTTTCAAAGCTGACGCCTGCGCTAGCAGTTTGCATTGCGTGGTCTGCTGGTGCGGCCTGAGAACTAGTCGTTGAAGCGGTGTCGTTTGCAGCAAGTTCTTCTGTCGCTGATTCAGTCGCGCTGACTTGCACTTCTTGAACCACTGGTGCTTGCACAACCGGAGTCATCTGCTTTTTCGCATAAGGTGAGGTAACAAACGCGAGCGTGATCATACCCAATGCCGCTACAGGTATTGTCCATGCAAACTTCTGACTACCATGACGGGTGTTGAAGTAGTGACGCACCAAGATACTGAAAATCGCGAGGCCAGCAAGGATCAACCAGTTGTATTCCGAGCCGTAAGTGCTTGGAAAGTGGTTACTGATCATGATGAACAGCACTGGCAGTGTCATGTAGTTGTTGTGACGAGAGCGCAGTAGGCCTTTCGCTGGCAGTGCCGGATCCGGTTCACGCTTCTCTTCAATCGCTTTCACCAAGTTGCGTTGTGCAGGCATGATAACGCGGAATACGTTACCCACCATGATGGTACCAATGATCGCACCCACGTGGATGTAGGCACCACGACCACTGAACACTTGAGTTAGGCCGTACGTAGCAGCAACGAGCAGCACAAACAACACAACGCCAAGTAACACGGGGGTTTTACCTAATGGTGAGTCACACAGTAAGTCATAGATAAACCAACCGGCAACGAATGAACCAATACCAATCGCGATTGCCGTTGTTGAATCAAGGCCAGAGCCCGGTGCAATCAGGTAAATCTCAGCGTTGAGGTAGTAAACCACACCCAGCAGACACACACCGGTGATCCACGTGAAGTAAGCTTCCCATTTGAACCAGTGCAGGTGCTCTGGCATCTCTGGTGGCGCAAGTTTGTACTTCTCTAGGTGATAAATACCACCGCCGTGAATTGCCCATAAGTCGCCTGAAAGGCCAGTTTTTGGGTTTACTCGGTTAAGGTTGTTCTCTAACCAAACAAAGTAAAATGATGCGCCTATCCACGCAACACCAACAATCATGTGAGCCCAGCGTATTGCTAAATTCAACCATTCTGTAATATGCGGATCCATAATAAACTCCTGTATCACAACGCTTTAGCTAAGCGTTGCTCTTCCTTATTGTCGTCCGTTGGCAAGTCGTCCAAATGCAATGCCACGCGATCGCTGTCGAAATAAACTTCATCACAGTTATGCCCCTCGCCGCCTCTATCGACGATCAAGAACTGGTCTTGTTCGGTGAGAGCGAGAACTGGGTGATGCCACACCCCTTTGTGATAGTTCACTCCTTGACGACCGTTGCTCAAGAAAGCTCGGCTATTGGCTAATGTTGGATCGTCGCCTTTTGGCGCAACAACAATTAAATAGGGTTGACCAAGTAATGGAATGAATGCCTGAGAGCCAAGTGGATGACGCTCTAACATTTTGATGGTCAGTGGGTAGCTCAACGGTGTGGCTTGGAAGATGCTGATGATGGCTTCTCCATCTTGGTCTTGCACATCCGTTGTCGCTAGCTTGTGGTAGCGACGTGTTGATCCACTGTTGATCATGAAGAAATCACTATTATCGGACTCGATAACATCGCCAAACTCTGCAAAAGCCTGCTTGGTTAACGGTTCGATGGATAAACGACGTATTCCATTACTCATACTCATTTCCTTACCTATTTCGCTTTCGTACCAAACAGACGCAAACGGCTGATACCACCATCTGGGAATATGTTTGCACGTACGTGGGTAATCGCACCAAGGTCGTTTACCTCAGAAATGAATTCGTGAATTTCGTGCGCTTGCAGCTTTTGTGCAGGCAACAGTTCACGCCAGAATAGGCTTTGTGTTTCTACTTGGTCGTCGGTACCGCCCTTCACATAAGCCGCTTGAATTGAGCAGCTATCTGGGTAGTTACCTTTGAAGTGGGCTGTATCAACAACGATGCGTTCGATGTTACCTGGGTGGCCTAGTGCCACGATAACCCAGTCGTTACCCGGTGTACGACGACGTGCTGTTTCCCAGCCATCACCCATGTTTTCACCGCGGCCTGGGCCTAAGATGTTGGCTTTGTTGCCGTAGTGCTCATCGCTACATGCGAGTGCTCGGCCACCGTGTTCAACCGATGCTAGGTCAACTTGTTGCTGAGAATCAATTGCGTCCCAATCTACACTTGGTCGGCCATAAACACGTAGGCGTGCGACACCGCCATCTGGGTAGATGTTCAAGCGTAGGTGCGTAAATACTTGGTCACTTTCAATCGCTTCAAGATGATGATGATCACCTTGTAATGCCATTGAAGGCAGAATTTCTTGCCACTCTGTTGAGTCTGTTGGCTCACCTTGTGGTGAATAACACGCGTCAATTGATGCCGAAGGTGGAAAGTTACCTGTGAAGAATGAGGTATCAATATCAACGCCAGCAATGGTGCCAGCTAGGCCAAGGCGAACGACACAGTAGTCGTAACCTTCACCGCGTTTGCGTCTGCTTTCCCAACCGTCCATCCACTTGCCGTTGTCGTCGTATAAGTCGTCTTTCCACTCTGGTGCTGCATGGCTGAGTAAACGGCTTTTATCGGCGAAAAAGTCGTCGGTTGCGAACGTAGCTTCTGCGCCGAGTTTTTCGTCTGCAAGGTTTATGTACTGTTCAAATTTATGGGTCATGTCCGTGTAATCCTATGAAATTAATCAAGTAATAATAAAATGAGAACTTAGTGGCTTATGTTTTTACAAATCAAACCTTTAGCGCACTAAGACTGGGCTGAGATAGCTGTTAACTCCGTTAACTTACATATCCCAGAGACGAAACATCGCGATCTTGTTGATCTCTTGAATCGCCGTAGCAAACTCAGTTTCACTATCATTTCCTAATCGCATCTCGAACGACTCAAGAATTTGGTAACGATTGGCTCCCTTCACCGCCATGATAAAAGGGAAATTGAAGCGACTTTTGTAGCTGTTGTTGTAAGAAGTGAATTTTTCAAATTCTTCGGCGCTGCACTGGTCGATGCCCGCCCCCGCTTGTTCTTTGGTCGACGACTCGGTGAGTTCGCCGTTTACTGCTGCTCTGCCCGCTAAATCTGGGTGAGCATTGATCAAAGCCAACTGTTTGCCTTGGTCGGCATTTAACAAGGTTGATGCCATTTTTAGATGAAGATTCTCGATATGATCATCTTCGGCATTCAAACCTTGGTCATACACCACTTCTGCAACCCATGGGCTGTGCTCGTACACATCAGCGAAGTGAGCGACAAAGGTATCGCGGTCCATGGTTGTTGGTTGGCATGATCGAAATTCAGTCACGTTAAGCCTCCTTGCTTCACTGCTACTTTTGCTGTTGATGATTAGCGTTATTTGGTTGATATGGATGATGTTGGTGCCAGTGGTTGGCGATATCGATTCGACGACATAACCACACGCTGTCGTGCTGTTTTACGTAGTCTAAGAAACGTCTTAATGCAGCAATACGACCGGGGCGACCAATCAGACGACAATGCAACCCAACCGACATAATTTTCGGTGCGGTTTCGCCTTCCATATAAAGGGTATCAAACGTGTCTTTCAGATATTGGAAGAACTGCTCACCAGAGTTAAAGCCTTGCGCCGTTGAAAAACGCATGTCGTTCACATCAAGTGTGTAAGGGATCACCAATTGCGGATGACCAGTCTCGGTGTGCCAATAAGGCAGGTCATCATCATAGGCATCTGAGTCGTAAAGAAAGCCGCCTTCTTCTGCGACTAAGCGACGCGTATTTGGACCTGTTCGACCTGTGTACCAACCTTGTGGGCGTTGACCCGTCACTTGTTGGATGATCTCGATCGCTTTGGTCATGTGGTCGCGCTCTTCAGACTCATCAATGTATTGATAGTCGATCCAGCGATAACCGTGGCTACAGATTTCATGCCCCGCTTCGACCATGGCTTTGGCAACCTCTGGGTGACGCTCAATCGCCATTGCAACCGCAAAGACGGTCAGTGGGATTTCATATTCATCGAACAAGCGAAGAACACGCCATACACCCGCACGGCTACCATATTCATAGATGGACTCCATGCTCATGTGACGTTCGCCTTTGATCGGCTGTGCTGACGGGATCTCTGAAAGAAAGGCTTCAGACTCGTCATCTCCATGTAACAAACAACGCTCACCGCCCTCTTCATAGTTCAATACAAAAGAAACCGCGACGCGCGCATTACCTGGCCATTGAGGGTTTGGAGGGTTAGCTCCGTAACCGATCAAATTTCTTGAATAATCCTTATTCATCCAAGTACTCCTAACATAAGTGGTTGGCTTAGCCGCTCTTTAAGTGAGTCACCAAATGATTCAACCAAATGGATTCTCGATAAACAGAGCAACCTTACCCCTGTACATTTATTGTATACAATTATTTATCTCAATGTAAAGATTTTGTTATTCAAGTTAAATTTACGCACTATTACTAATTAAAAACAACAACTTAATAAAACCAAAACTCACCAAAAAACGATAATCAAGATCTATAAAGTCAGAAAAAACGACACAATAGTTAACATTTTTCCAACAATTCGCTTTACTAATTGTGTACAGTTCGTACATAGTTAGTGATAACAAAGTGACCAGTTGCATTCTTTGCAAGGTCGAAACAGACAGATAAACCACGGAACAGAGGAGCGCCAAAAGCGCTATTAAAGGACTATGGGAAGATTAACAACACACGTATTAGACACGACTCACGGCTTACCGGGTGCAGAGATCAAGGTAGAGCTTTATAAGGTCAATGAAGACTCAACAGAAAAGCTGGCGACGGTAATCACGAACTCCGATGGCCGAACCGATGCGCCGATTCTGGCAGGGAATGATTTCCGACCGGGGAAATATCAATTGGTGTTCTACGTTGCGGATTACTACAAAAGCAAAGGTGTGGAATTGGATGGTGTGCCTTTCCTAGACGATGTGGTTATTCGTTTCGGCTTAGATGATCCAGAAGCGCATTATCACGTTCCTCTTCTCGTCTCGCCTTACAGTTTCTCAACCTATCGGGGCAGTTAGTCTCGTGACCTAGAGCTTCGAACTAGGCTCAATCACCAAATCATAAACAAATTCACGTGTACATCCCAAAAGGTGTGCACTCACTAGGGCGTGTTGATCTTTCGTGAGTGTTTTTTGAACAGCATGGTAAAGAGTTATA
>NZ_JBFSUV010000017.1:73452-88452 GCF_041467515.1 Vibrio sp. 10N.247.311.12 | reverse complement strand
GATGACGAAGAGCTACTTGAGCTAGTTGAGATGGAAGTTCGTGAACTTCTTTCTGAATACGACTTCCCAGGTGATGACCTACCAGTTATCCAAGGTTCTGCACTTGGCGCACTAAACGGCGAGAAGCAGTGGGAAGACAAGATCGTTGAGCTTGCAGAAGCACTAGATTCTTACATTCCTGAGCCAGAGCGTGCAGTTGACCAACCGTTCCTACTACCAATTGAAGATGTATTCTCAATTCAAGGTCGTGGTACTGTTGTAACTGGTCGTATCGAGCGCGGTATCCTACGTGTAGGTGACGAAGTAGAAATCGTTGGTATCAAAGAGACTACTCTTACTACTTGTACTGGTGTTGAAATGTTCCGTAAACTGCTTGACGAAGGTCGTGCAGGTGAGAACGTTGGTGCACTTCTACGTGGTACTAAGCGTGATGACGTTGAACGTGGTCAAGTACTTTCTGCGAAAGGTTCTATCAACCCACACACTAAGTTTGAGTCTGAAGTATACGTACTTTCTAAAGACGAAGGCGGCCGTCACACTCCTTTCTTCAAAGGTTACCGTCCACAGTTCTACTTCCGTACAACTGACGTAACAGGCGACATCACTCTACCAGAAGGCGTAGAAATGGTAATGCCAGGTGACAACGTTCAAATGACTGTTGAGCTAATCGCTCCAATCGCAATGGACGAAGGTCTACGTTTCGCAATCCGCGAAGGTGGCCGTACAGTTGGTGCTGGTGTTGTAGCTAAAATCTTCGCTTAATAGCATTTAGATTTTTGCACTCTCTTCATTAGAAGAGCACGCATCTGAAAAGGGGAGCTTCGGCTTCCCTTTTGTTTTCTCAAAAGAAATATTACCTTCCATCTGTCTTCTTCCCTCTCGATACAAAACCAACTTCCAATAAATTGCGATTATTTTTCCAACACTACTTGCATACTAAAGTGTGATCTGTATAATGCATCGCACTGGCTAACGCTGGTTGTGAACCAATGAGCACTGAGGAGTAGGTCTTACCTAGTAATGTATACTCAGCTTATGTTCGCGGTTAATAAAAATAGTAAACTTCTTGTTTACTTCAAAAGTTAACTGACAATGCGTCCTAATTTTGGGTGCTACGGTTTCACATAAATCAATCGGCATTCTCTCGTTTTATCGGGTTTGAGTGGCGATATTGTTTGTGTAATTTTTAATAATTGGAGCTCTGTCTCATGCAGAACCAACGTATTCGTATCCGCCTTAAAGCGTTTGATTACAAGCTAATCGATGCTTCAACTGCGGAAATCGTTGAAACAGCAAAACGTACTGGCGCACAGGTTCGTGGTCCTATTCCACTTCCTACTCGTAAAGAGCGTTTCACTGTTCTTACCTCTCCACACGTCAACAAAGATGCACGTGATCAGTACGAAATCCGTACTCACAAGCGTTTGATCGACATCGTTGAGCCAACAGATAAAACTGTTGATGCTCTAATGCGTCTTGATCTTGCAGCTGGCGTTGATGTTCAAATCAGCCTAGGTTAAGGGAGATAAGAATAATGATTGGTCTAGTCGGACGTAAAGTGGGTATGACCCGCGTATTTACTGAAGAAGGCGTTTCTATCCCAGTAACTGTTGTTGAGGTTGAAGCGAACCGTATTTCTCAAGTTAAAACTCTTGAGACAGACGGCTACGCAGCAATCCAAGTAACTACTGGTGCTAAGAAAGCTAACCGTGTAACTAAACCTGAAGCTGGTCACTTCGCGAAAGCGGGTGTAGAAGCAGGTCGCGGTCTTTGGGAATTCCGTTTAGAAAACGGCGAAGAGTTTGAAGTTGGCGCTGAGCTAAACGTAGAACTTTTCAACGAAATTAAAAAAGTAGACGTTACTGGTACATCTAAAGGTAAAGGCTTCCAAGGCGCTATCAAGCGTTGGAACTTCTCTACTCAAGATATGACTCACGGTAACTCTTTGTCTCACCGCGCACCGGGTTCAATTGGCCAATGTCAAACTCCAGGCCGCGTGTTTAAAGGCAAGAAAATGGCAGGTCACATGGGTGCTGAGCGTGTAACGACTCAAAACCTAGAGATCGTACGTGTTGACGCTGAGCGCAATCTACTCCTTATTAAAGGTGCAGTACCGGGCTCAACAGGCGGAAACGTGATCGTAAAACCTGCTGTTAAAGCATAACGTCTAGGAGTAAGTAATGGAATTGATGGTTAAAGGTGCTGATGCACTAACTGTTTCCGAGACTACTTTCGGACGTGACTTCAACGAAGCTCTTGTACACCAAGTAGTTGTTGCATATGCAGCAGGTGCTCGTCAAGGTACTCGTGCTCAAAAGACTCGTTCTGAAGTATCTGGCGGTGGCGCTAAGCCATGGCGTCAAAAAGGTACTGGCCGCGCACGTGCTGGTACAATTCGTAGCCCAATCTGGCGTACAGGTGGTGTTACTTTTGCTGCGAAACCACAAGATCACAGCCAAAAAGTAAACAAAAAAATGTACCGCGGTGCTATGAAGAGCATTCTTTCTGAGCTAGTTCGTCAAGAGCGTTTAATCGTTGTTGATAACTTCTCTGTAGAAGCACCAAAAACAAAAGAACTTGTAGCTAAGCTTAAAGAGCTTGAGCTAAGCGACGTTCTGATTGTGACTGGCGAAGTAGATGAAAATCTATTCTTAGCTGCTCGTAACCTATACAAAGTAGATGCACGTGATGTTGCTGGTGTTGATCCAGTATCACTAATCGCTTTCGACAAGGTTCTAATGACTGCTGACGCAGTTAAGCAAGTTGAGGAGATGCTAGCATGATCACTGAAGAGCGTATCTTAAAAGTTCTACGTGCTCCGCACATCTCTGAAAAAGCAACTATGGCAGCTGAGAAAGCGAACACTATCGTTTTCAAAGTAGCTAAAGATGCAACTAAGAAAGAGATCAAAGCAGCTGTAGAAAAGCTATTTGAAGTTGAAGTTAAGTCTGTAAATACTCTTGTATTAAAGGGTAAGACCAAACGTCAAGGTATGCGTGAAGGCCGTCGTTCAGACGTTAAGAAAGCCTACGTTACTTTGAAAGAAGGTCAAGATCTTGACTTCGTTGGCGGCGCGGAATAACAGGAGTAGTAAAAATGGCTATTGTTAAATGTAAGCCGACTTCCCCTGGTCGTCGTCACGTCGTTAAAGTTGTTAACGCTGACCTACACAAGGGTAAGCCATACGCACCACTTCTAGAGAAAAACTCTAAGAACGGTGGTCGTAACAACAACGGTCGTATTACAGTACGTCACATCGGTGGTGGTCATAAGCACCATTACCGTGTAATTGACTTCAAACGTACTAAAGATGGCATCCCAGCGAAAGTTGAGCGTCTAGAATACGATCCAAACCGTAGTGCTAACATCGCTCTAGTTCTGTACGCAGACGGTGAGCGTCGTTACATCATTGCACCTAAAGGTGTTAACGCAGGCGACCAGATTCAATCTGGCGTAGATGCTGCAATCAAAGCAGGTAACACTCTGCCGATGCGCAACATCCCAGTAGGTTCTACTGTACACTGTGTTGAACTTAAGCCTGGTAAAGGTGCTCAACTAGCTCGTTCGGCTGGTGCTTATGCTCAAATCATCGCTCGCGATGGTGCATACGTAACTATCCGTCTACGTTCTGGTGAGATGCGCAAAGTTCTTTCTGAAGGTCGTGCAACGATCGGTGAAGTTGGTAACTCTGAGCATATGCTACGTGAACTTGGTAAAGCTGGTGCTTCACGCTGGCGCGGCGTACGTCCAACCGTACGTGGTGTAGTAATGAACCCGGTGGATCACCCACATGGTGGTGGTGAAGGCCGCACATCTGGTGGTCGTCACCCAGTTTCTCCTTGGGGCGTTCCTACTAAGGGCTTCAAGACTCGTAAGAACAAGCGCACTGACAAGTACATCGTACGTCGTCGCACTAAATAATTTATAAAGAGGAATCGCCATGCCACGTTCTCTCAAGAAAGGTCCTTTTATTGACCTACACTTGCTGAAGAAGGTAGAGAAAGCGGTGGAAAGCGGAGACAAAAAGCCTATTAAGACTTGGTCCCGTCGCTCAATGATCATCCCAACAATGATTGGTTTGACCATCGCTGTCCATAATGGTCGTCAGCACGTTCCAGTTTTCGTTACCGAAGAAATGATCGGTCACAAACTGGGCGAATTTGCACCAACTCGTACTTATCGCGGTCATGCTGCAGATAAGAAAGCTAAGAAGAAATAAGGAGTAGATGATGGAAGCTTTAGCTAAACATAACTTTGCTCGTATTTCTCCACAGAAAGCTCGCTTAGTTGCAGACCAAATTCGCGGTAAGTCGGTAGACCAAGCTCTAGAAATTCTAACTTTCAGCAACAAAAAAGCTGCTGTATTAGTTAAGAAGGTTCTTGAGTCAGCTATCGCTAACGCGGAACATAACGAAGGTGCAGATATCGACGATCTAAATGTCGCTAAAATCTTCGTAGATGAGGGCCCTATCATGAAGCGTATTATGCCTCGTGCTAAAGGTCGTGCGGATCGTATCTTGAAGCGTTCAAGCCACATCACTATTGTTGTAGCAGATCGCTAAAGACTAGGAGAGTAAGCAATGGGTCAGAAAGTACATCCTAATGGTATTCGTCTTGGCATCGTTAAGCCTTGGAATGCTACATGGTTTGCTAATACCAACGAATTCGCTGACAACCTAGACGGCGACTTCAAGGTACGTCAGTTCCTTACAAAGGAACTACAAAAAGCATCATTATCTCGTATCGTTATCGAGCGTCCAGCGAAGAGCATCCGTGTGACTATTCACACTGCTCGTCCTGGCGTTGTTATCGGTAAGAAAGGTGAAGACGTAGAGAAGCTACGCGCAGCTGTAGCTAAAATCGCAGGTGTACCAGCGCAAATTAACATCGCTGAAGTACGTAAGCCTGAGCTAGATGGTCAGCTTGTAGCTGATAGCATCGCGTCTCAACTAGAGCGTCGTGTTATGTTCCGTCGTGCAATGAAGCGTGCGGTACAAAATGCTATGCGTCTAGGCGCTAAAGGCATCAAAGTACAAGTAGGCGGCCGTCTTGGCGGTGCTGAAATCGCACGTTCTGAGTGGTACCGTGAAGGCCGTGTGCCTCTACACACTCTACGTGCAGACATTGATTACGCAACTTCTTCGGCTCACACTCAATACGGTGTGATCGGCATTAAAGTTTGGATCTTCAAAGGTGAGATTCTAGGCGGTATGCCAGCTGCTAACGCAGTAGAGCCAAAAGGCGATAAGCCTAAGAAGCAGCGTAAAGGCCGTAAGTAAGGAGTCGAACGATGCTACAACCAAAACGTACTAAGTTCCGCAAGGTTATGACTGGTCGTAACCGTGGTCTAGCTAAAGGTACTGAAGTAAGCTTCGGCGAATTCGGTCTTAAAGCTGTTGGCCGTGGTCGTCTGACTGCACGTCAAATCGAAGCGGCACGTCGTGCTATGACACGTCACATTAAGCGTCAAGGTCAAATCTGGATTCGTGTATTCCCAGACAAGCCAATTACTGAAAAGCCTCTTGAAGTTCGTCAAGGTAAAGGTAAAGGTTCAGTTGCGTACTGGGTTGCTCAAATCCAACCAGGCAAAGTTATGTACGAGATGAATGGCGTACCTGAAGAGTTGGCACGTGAAGCGTTCCGCCTAGCGGCACGTAAACTGCCTGTTAAAACTACTTTTGTAACTAAGCAGGTGATGTGATGAAAGCACAAGATCTACGCGAAAAGAACGTTGAAGAGCTTAACGCTGAGCTATTGAATTTGCTACGTGAACAGTTCAACTTGCGCATGCAAGCTGCAACTGGTCAACTTCAGCAAACTCATACTCTAAAAGCTGTACGCCGTGACATCGCACGTGTGAAAACTGTTTTGACTGAAAAGGCAGGCGCATAATGAGCGAAACTAACCGCATCCAGCAAGGCCGTGTAGTAAGCGACAAGATGGACAAGTCTATCGTTGTTGCTATTGAACGCACTGTAAAACACCCAATTTACGGTAAGTTCATCAAACGCACGACTAAAGTACACGCACACGACGAAGACAACACTTGTGGCTTAGGCGACAAAGTTGAAATCGCTGAGTGTCGTCCTCTGTCTAAGACTAAGTCTTGGACATTGGTTAAAGTTCTAGAAAAAGCGAAGATTTAATCTTTGTAATTCTATAACTTATAAGCGGCTCCAAATTATTTTTTGGAGCCGCTTGTTTTTTGTCTACCCAATTTAAAAAAAGGGTGGTACAATTCGCGTCCCTTTTAAAGAGGCAGCCCGACCCGAGAGGGTCTAGTTTTAATATTTAGCGGAGCACTAACAATGATCCAGATGCAAAGTACACTTGACGCAGCAGATAACTCTGGCGCGCGCAAGGTAATGTGTATTAAGGTTCTGGGTGGCTCTCACCGCCGTTATGCACATATCGGTGACGTCATCAAGGTTACAGTGAAGGAAGCGATTCCTCGCGGTAAAGTAAAGAAAGGTGATGTTCTGAAGGCGGTAGTAGTGCGCACCCGTAAAGGCGTTCGTCGCCCAGACGGTTCTGTCATTCGCTTCGACAGTAATGCTTGTGTATTGTTAAATGACACTACTGAGCAACCAGTCGGCACACGTATCTTTGGTCCTGTGACTCGTGAACTTCGTAACGCGAAATTCATGAAGATTGTATCACTAGCACCTGAAGTTCTGTAAGGAGCGGCAATATGGCAGCTAAAATCCGTCGTAATGACGAAGTAATCATTCTTGCTGGTAAAGATAAAGGCAAGAAAGGTAAAGTAACTAAGGTTCTGACAACTGGTAAAGTTATCGTTGAAGGCATCAACCTTGTTAAGAAACACCAAAAGCCGGTTCCGGCTCTAGGTCAACAAGGTGGCATCGTTGAACAAGAAGCAGCTATTGATGCTTCTAACGTTGCTGTTTTTAACGCGGCTACTGGTAAAGCAGACCGTATCGGTTTCCGTATCGAAGATGGCAAGAAAGTTCGTTTCTTCAAATCTAACGGCGAAACTGTTTCTAACTAATTAGAAGTAATTTGGAGTTCTACTATGGCGAAACTGCATGATTACTACAAGTCGTCTGTAGTCGCTGAGCTTACCAAAGAGTTCAGCTACACAAGCGTCATGCAAGTCCCTAGGATTGAGAAAATCACCCTAAATATGGGCGTTGGTGAAGCAATCAACGATAAGAAACTGCTAGAAAACGCAGCAGCTGATATGGCAACGATCTCTGGTCAAAAGCCACTTATCACTAAAGCGCGTAAATCTGTAGCTGGTTTCAAAATTCGTGAAGGCTACCCAATTGGTTGTAAAGTAACCTTGCGTGGTGAGCGCATGTGGGAATTTTTAGAGCGTTTAATCTCTATCGCACTTCCACGTGTACGTGATTTCCGTGGTGTTAGCGCTAAGTCTTTTGACGGTCGCGGTAACTACAGCATGGGCGTTCGCGAGCAAATCATCTTTCCGGAAATCGACTACGATAAAGTCGATCGTGTCCGCGGTCTTGATATCACTATCACGACTTCTGCGGGTTCCGATGAGGAAGGCCGAGCTCTGCTGGCTGCCTTTAACTTCCCATTCCGTAAGTAAGGGTAGGGTTACTGTTATGGCTAAACAATCAATGAAAGCACGTGAAGCTAAACGTGCAAAACTAGTAGCTAAGTTCGCTGAAAAGCGTTCTGCGCTAAAAGTTATCATTAGCGATGTAAACGCATCTGAAGAAGATCGTTGGAATGCGGTTCTTAAACTGCAATCTCTTCCACGTGATTCAAGTGCATCACGTCAGCGCAACCGTTGCAACCAAACTGGTCGTCCACACGGTTACCTACGTAAATTCGGTCTAAGCCGCATTAAGGTTCGTGAAGCTTGCATGAAAGGCGAGATTCCGGGTCTTCGTAAGGCTAGCTGGTAATTGCCACTTAATCATTTGGAGTAAATCTTATGAGCATGCAAGATCCGATTTCGGATATGCTGACCCGAGTTCGTAACGGTCAGGCAGCAAACAAAGTTGCTGTAAAAATGCCTTCTTCAAAGCTTAAAGTTGCAATTGCTGCATTACTTAAAGCTGAAGGTTACATCGTAGACTTCGCTGTTAACAGCGAAGCAAAACCTGAGCTAGAAGTTACTCTTAAGTACTTCCAAGCTAAACCTGTAATCGAGCAAATCAAGCGTGTATCACGTCCTGGTTTAAGAGTTTATAAAAATAAAGACTCTTTACCTACAGTGATGGGTGGTCTTGGTATTGCAGTTGTTTCTACTTCCAAGGGTCTGATGTCTGACCGTGCTGCTCGTAAAGCAGGTCTTGGCGGTGAAATCATCTGTTACGTAGCTTAAGGAGTAGATTATGTCTCGTGTTGCTAAAGCACCTGTCGCTATTCCAGCTGGCGTAGAGGTGAAACTAAACGGCCAAGAAGTTACTGTAAAAGGTAGCAAAGGTGAGCTTACTCGCGTTCTTAACAGCGCCGTAGTTATTGCACAGGAAGAAACCAACCTAACTTTCGGTCCGAAAGAAGGTGTTACTAACGCATGGGCACAAGCTGGTACAGCTCGCGCTCTAGTTAATAACATGGTTGTGGGTGTTACTGAGGGCTTCACTAAGAAGCTAACTCTTAAGGGTGTTGGTTACCGTGCTGCTATGAAAGGCAACTCTGTAGCTCTAACTCTTGGTTTTTCTCACCCAGTAGAGCACGCTCTACCTGAAGGTATTAAAGCTGAGTGCCCTAGCCAAACTGAGATCATCATTACTGGTTGCGATAAGCAAGTAGTAGGTCAAGTTGCGGCTGACATTCGTTCTTACCGTGCTCCTGAGCCTTACAAAGGCAAAGGTGTTCGTTACGCAGATGAAAATGTGCGTACTAAAGAAGCTAAGAAGAAGTAAGGTATCACTATGGATAAGAAAGCATCTCGCATCCGTCGTGCTACACGTGCACGTCGTAAGATTGCAGAACTTGGTGCAACTCGCCTGGTAGTACACCGTACTCCTCGCCATGTTTACGCACAAGTTATCGCGGCAAACGGCTCTGAGGTTATCGCAGCTGCTTCTACTGTAGAAAAAGCGATCCGTGAGCAAGTTAAGAACACTGGTAACGTTGATGCAGCTAAAGCAGTTGGTAAAGCTGTTGCTGAGCGCGCTCTTGAAAAAGGCGTAGCTTCAGTTGCATTTGATCGTTCTGGTTTCCAATACCACGGTCGAGTAGCGGCGCTAGCAGAATCTGCTCGCGAAGCTGGTCTGAAATTCTAAGGTAGGGTTGGAAGATGGCTAAAGAACAACAACAAGCTAATGATTTGCAAGAAAAGCTGATCGCAGTTAACCGTGTATCTAAGACGGTTAAAGGTGGTCGAATCATGAGCTTTACTGCACTAACAGTAGTTGGTGACGGTAACGGTCGCGTAGGTTTCGGTTACGGCAAAGCTCGTGAAGTACCTGCTGCGATTCAAAAAGCAATGGAAAAAGCGCGCCGTAACATGGTTACAGTATCGCTTAACGAAGGCACTCTTCACCACCCGGTGAAAGGTCGTCATTCGGGCTCTAAAGTTTACATGCAGCCAGCTGCAGAAGGTACAGGTGTTATTGCCGGCGGTGCAATGCGTGCTGTACTTGAAGTTGCGGGCGTACATAACGTACTTTCTAAAGCATACGGTTCAACGAACCCGATCAACATCGTTCGTGCAACGATTGGTGCTCTAGTAGACGTTAAGTCACCAGAAATGGTTGCTGCTAAACGTGGTCTAACTGTTGAATCTATTTCGGAGTAAGCACACGATGGCAACTATTAAAGTAACTCAAACTAAAAGCTCAATTGGTCGCCTACCTAAGCACAAAGCGTGTCTTAAAGGTCTAGGTCTTCGTCGCATCAACCATACAGTAGAACTTGAAGATACACCGTGCGTACGCGGTATGATCAACAAGGTTTACTACATGGTTAAGATTGAGGAGTAATCAGAATGCGTTTGAATACTCTATCACCGGCTGCTGGCTCTAAACCTTCTAAGAAGCGTGTAGGTCGTGGTATCGGTTCTGGCCTTGGTAAAACAGGTGGCCGCGGTCACAAAGGTCAAAAGTCACGTTCTGGCGGCTCTGTTCGTCCAGGTTTTGAAGGCGGTCAAATGCCTCTAAAACAACGTCTACCTAAATTCGGTTTCACTTCTCGTAAGAGCCTAGTGTCTGCTGAAGTTCGTCTAGCTGAGCTAGCGAAAGTAACAGGTGACGTAGTTGATCTTAACAGCCTTAAAGCTGCTAACGTTATCACTAAGAACATCGAGTTTGTTAAGATCGTTCTTTCTGGTGACCTAAGCAAAGCTGTGACTGTTAAAGGTCTACGCGTGACTAAAGGCGCTAAAGCTGCAATCGAAGCTGCAGGCGGTAAAATCGAGGAATAATCTCGAGGAACGAGGTACAGATGGCTAAGAAACCAGGACAAGATTTTCGTAGTGCTCAGAGCGGCTTAAGTGAACTAAAGTCGCGCTTATTATTCGTAATTGGTGCACTTTTAGTATTCCGAGCCGGCTCTTTTGTGCCGATCCCTGGTATTGACGCAGCTGTACTTGCCGATTTGTTCGATCAGCAAAAAGGTACCATCGTAGAAATGTTTAACATGTTCTCCGGTGGTGCTCTTGAGCGTGCATCTATATTAGCATTGGGTATCATGCCGTACATTTCGGCATCGATCGTAGTCCAATTGCTAACTGTAGTTCATCCAGCGTTAGCGGAACTCAAGAAAGAGGGTGAAGCAGGCCGTCGTAAGATAAGCCAATATACACGCTACGGCACGCTTGTACTTGCAACATTCCAAGCTATTGGTATCGCAACAGGCTTACCAAACATGGTCGACAATCTGGTTGTTATCAACCAAACCATGTTTACGCTTATTGCTACCGTGAGTTTAGTAACTGGTACCATGTTCTTAATGTGGTTAGGTGAACAAATCACTGAGCGAGGAATCGGTAATGGTATTTCCATTCTGATTTTTGCAGGTATTGTTGCTGGATTGCCTTCTGCAATCGGTCAAACAATCGAGCAAGCGCGTCAAGGTGAATTGCATGTGCTTCTTCTGCTGTTGATTGCTGTATTGTCTTTTGCTGTTATTTACTTCGTAGTTTTCATGGAACGTGGTCAACGTCGTATCGTCGTTAACTATGCGAAACGTCAACAAGGTCGTAAAGTTTTTGCAGCACAAAGCTCTCACTTGCCTCTTAAGATTAATATGGCAGGTGTTATTCCAGCGATTTTCGCATCAAGTATTATTTTGTTCCCAGGAACATTAGCGCAGTGGTTTGGTCAAAATGGTGAAAGCAGCGCGTTCGGTTGGTTAACTGACGTGTCATTAGCTCTTAGCCCAGGTCAACCTTTGTATGTAATGCTTTATGCAGCAGCTATAATCTTCTTCTGTTTCTTCTATACAGCGTTGGTGTTTAACCCACGTGAAACAGCTGATAACTTGAAGAAGTCTGGTGCATTCGTACCCGGTATCCGCCCAGGTGAGCAGACAGCGAAATATATCGATAAAGTGATGACTAGACTAACCCTTGCGGGCGCTCTATACATTACTTTTATATGTCTGATTCCTGAGTTCATGATGGTCGCGTGGAACGTTCGTTTCTACTTTGGCGGCACATCACTACTAATCGTAGTGGTAGTTATCATGGATTTCATGGCACAGGTACAGACTCATCTGATGTCACAACAGTATGATTCTGTGTTAAAGAAAGCGAATCTGAAGGGTTACGGCCGTTAATTCGGTGGTAACAATTTCGATTCCATTTACGGAGTTTAGCAATGAAAGTTCGTGCTTCCGTTAAAAAAATCTGCCGTAACTGTAAAGTTATCAAGCGTAACGGTGTCGTTCGCGTGATTTGCAGTGAGCCAAAGCATAAGCAACGCCAAGGCTAATTAGCAGAAATTTTTACTTGAAATACAAGGTAGAGTCGAGTATATTCCTCGGCCTACCTTTTGCGTGCAAAAGAAGTAGTATGCCGCAGCGTATCCATAACGGGCTTTGCTGCGGATAATTCTTTTATGAACCCCTTAGGAGTGAATAATGGCCCGTATAGCCGGCATTAACATTCCTGATCATAAGCATTCTGTAATTGCACTTACTGCAATCTACGGTATCGGTAAAACTCGCTCTCAAGCTATTCTAGCTGAAGTGGGTATTGCTGAAGATGCTAAGATCAGTGAACTAACTGAAGAGCAGATCGATCAACTGCGTGATGGTGTAGCTAAGTACACTGTAGAAGGTGATCTACGTCGTGAAGTATCGATGAACATCAAGCGTCTTATGGACCTTGGCTGTTACCGCGGTCTTCGTCATCGTCGCAGTCTACCACTACGTGGACAGCGTACTAAAACCAACGCTCGCACCCGTAAGGGTCCGCGCAAGCCGATCAAGAAATAGTCGGATAAGGTAGAGTACAATGGCAAAACAACCAACTCGCGCGCGTAAGCGCGTACGCAAGCAAGTAGCTGATGGCGTAGCGCACATTCATGCTTCTTTCAACAACACAATCGTAACTATCACTGACCGTCAAGGCAACGCTCTTGCATGGGCTACAGCAGGTGGTTCAGGTTTCCGTGGTTCTCGTAAATCTACTCCGTTCGCAGCACAAGTTGCAGCTGAGCGTTGTGGTGAAATGGCTAAAGAATATGGCCTAAAGAACTTGGAAGTTATGGTTAAGGGTCCAGGTCCAGGTCGCGAATCTACTGTTCGTGCACTGAACGCTGCTGGTTTCCGTATCACTAACATTGTTGATGCGACACCAATCCCTCATAACGGTTGTCGTCCACCTAAGAAACGTCGCGTTTAAGTTTCGTTTCTAGGAATATTGGAGAAAGATCATGGCAAGATATTTGGGTCCTAAGCTTAAGCTTAGCCGTCGCGAAGGTACTGACTTATTCCTTAAGTCTGGTGTCCGTGCGATCGATACCAAGTGTAAAATTGATAACGCACCAGGTGTACACGGCGCTCGTCGCGGTCGTCTATCTGAGTATGGCGTTCAGCTTCGTGAGAAGCAAAAAGTTCGTCGTATCTACGGCGTTCTAGAAAAACAATTCCGCAACTACTACAAAGAAGCTGCACGTCTTAAAGGCAACACAGGTGCAAACCTGCTTCAGCTTCTTGAAGGTCGTCTTGATAACGTAGTTTACCGTATGGGCTTTGGCGCCACTCGTGCTGAATCTCGTCAACTAGTTAGCCACAAGTCTATTCTAGTTAACGGTAAAGTTGTAAACGTTCCTTCTTTCAAAGTAGCGGCAAACGACGTTGTTTCTATCCGCGAGAAAGCTAAACAGCAATCTCGTATTAAAGCGGCTCTAGAAGTTGCTGAACAACGTGAAAAGCCAACTTGGATTGAAGTAGATGCTGGCAAAATGGAAGGTACATTCAAGCGTATGCCTGAGCGTTCTGACCTATCAGCTGACATCAATGAACACTTGATCGTCGAACTTTACTCTAAGTAAGGTTAAAAAAAGAGAGGACACAATGCAGGGTTCTGTAACAGAATTTCTTAAGCCGCGTCTTGTTGACATTGAACAGATCAATACGACACACGCGAAAGTAACTCTTGAGCCATTAGAGCGCGGTTTCGGCCACACTCTAGGTAATGCTCTTCGCCGCATTCTTCTATCTTCTATGCCGGGTTGTGCCGTAACAGAAGTTGAAATTGAAGGTGTGCTACACGAATACAGCACTAAAGAAGGCGTTCAGGAAGATATCCTGGAAATCCTTCTAAACCTTAAAGGTTTGGCTGTACGCGTTGCTGAAGGCAAAGATGAAGTGTTTATTACACTGAACAAATCAGGCTCAGGCCCTGTTGTTGCAGGTGACATCACCCACGATGGTGATGTAGAGATCGCTAACCCTGAGCACGTAATTTGTCACCTAACGGATGACAACGCTGAGATCGCTATGCGTATCAAAGTAGAACGTGGTCGTGGTTACGTTCCAGCTTCAGCTCGTATCCATACTGAAGAAGATGAGCGTCCTATCGGTCGTCTACTAGTTGACGCTACTTACAGCCCGGTTGATAAAATCGCTTACGCTGTAGAAGCGGCACGTGTAGAACAACGTACTGATTTAGACAAGCTTGTTATCGATATGGAAACGAACGGTACTCTAGAACCTGAGGAAGCAATCCGTCGTGCAGCTACTATTTTAGCTGAACAATTGGATGCGTTCGTAGATCTTCGTGATGTACGTGTACCTGAGGAGAAGGAAGAGAAGCCAGAATTCGATCCTATCCTACTACGTCCTGTAGACGATCTTGAACTAACAGTTCGCTCTGCTAACTGTTTGAAAGCAGAAGCGATTCACTACATCGGTGATCTTGTACAGCGCACTGAGGTTGAGCTACTTAAAACGCCAAACCTTGGTAAGAAATCTCTTACAGAGATTAAAGATGTGCTTGCTTCACGTGGTCTTTCTCTAGGCATGCGTCTAGAAAACTGGCCACCAGCGTCAATCGCTGAAGATTAATCGAAAAGTTAGAAGGATTAGGTCATGCGCCATCGTAAAAGTGGTCGTCAACTCAACCGCAACAGCAGTCATCGCAAAGCGATGTTCAGCAACATGGCTAGCTCTCTTGTTCGTCACGAAGTTATTAAAACTACCGTGCCTAAAGCAAAAGAACTACGTCGCGTAATTGAGCCATTGATTACCCTAGCTAAGACAGACAGTGTTGCTAACCGTCGTCTTGCATTTGCTCGCACTCGTGATAACGAAGTTGTGGCAAAACTATTTAATGAACTAGGCCCGCGTTTCGCGGCTCGCCAAGGTGGTTACACTCGCATTCTTAAATGTGGTTTCCGTACTGGTGATAAAGCTCCAATGGCTTACATTGAGCTTGTAGACCGCCCAGCTGCTGAAGAAGCTGCTGAGTAATCTATACTAGATTCTTAATACAAAAGCCGAGCATTAGCTCGGCTTTTTTGTGTCTGTAGAACAAGGAAAAGATAATAGAAATTGCACCATGATGTTTGGCACTTTTTGCTTGTCTTATCTGCTCCAATTTTCAAAAATGTC